>DASTVH010000406.1:0-3460 GCA_035759195.1 Candidatus Limnocylindrales bacterium | reverse complement strand
GGCACCGACTCGACGTTCGTCGGGGCGAAGCCAAGCCCGCGGACCTACGGCAGCTTTCCCCGGATCCTCGGCCAGTTCGTCCGCGACGAGGGAATCCTCGGGCTGGAGGAGGCGATCCGCCGGATGACGTCCGCGCCGGCGGCGCGGCTCGGGCTCCGCGACCGCGGCGTGCTTCGCGACGGGACGGCCGCCGACCTTGTCGTCTTCGATCCGGCGACGGTCAGGAGCAACGCGACGTACGAGGAGCCGCGCCGATTCCCCGACGGCATCGAGCACGTGATCGTCGGTGGGGCGATCGTCGTCGATGGCGGCCGGCACACGGGCGCGACGCCGGGCCGGGCGTTGCGCCGCGGCCGGGACTGAGCGGCGCGACGCCGCGCCGCGAACCTACAGTCCCAGCTGCTTCAGCTCCGCGTGGAGTCGCCGCTCGGCGACCGTGATCGCGTCGCTCAGGTCGCGTTTCGGGGGCGGACTGGCCCAGCCGAAGCCGACCGCGACGATCTCGGTCGCGACCCGCAGCTCGCGCTCGCAGGCGGCCCGGGCTCGCTCCACGAAGTTGATCGCCGCGATCTCGGTCGTCTCGGTCAGCAGGATCCCGAACCGGAGCGCCTCGATCCGCGCGATGTGGTCGCTCGTGCGGATCTCCCTGCTCAGCGTCCGCGCGGCGAGGAACAGGGTCCGCTCACCGACGTCGGCCCCCCACAGCCGCGCCAGGCGCGCGAGACCCGCGATCTCGACGAGCACGATCGTCGCCGGCCGCTTGTAGCGGCGCACGCGGGCGCCCTCGCTGATGAGGATCCGGTCCCAGTAGCGCGGACCGTCGGTGCCGGTCAGCTGGTCGCTCCAGCCGGTCGGATTGGGCACGGGCAGGCCACCGATCGGGACCGGGAGTCCCGCCGCGGCGCCCTCGGGCAGCGCGTCCGGGTCCCCGGCGACCCCGTCGCGTCCTGCCGCCTCGACCGACCCGTCGGACAGCGGGTCGTGGAAGATCGCCATGATTCCCCTATCTCCAGCGCCGATGCCGTCGTCGCCCGGGAGACGGTTCGAGGGGACCGGCGCGTATCTCGAAGCGGATCATCGCCCGCCCGCGTCCCGATTGGATGCCCCGTATCCGTACTAGACGACCCCGCCGGTGGTCCCCTTGTCCGCGCCGCGGAGCGATGGGACGATCCGGCGGTGACCGACCGAATGCCGGCTGGCCGGCCCACCCGCACCCGCGCCCGCGCTCGCTCCGCCTCGGTCGCCCTGGCCGTCCTGCTCCTCGCGAGCGGATGCGGACTCGCGGGCGGCCTGCCCGGCGTGCCCCAACGCGAAGAGGGCGTCCGAGGCTCGCTCGGCGGCTACTTCCTGTGGGGCGTCGGTGCCCCGACGCGCTCGGTCCCGCCGATCGAGCAGGACGACGCGGCTGCCCTCGTGGACGACGCCCTCGCCGTCATCGAGCCGGGCCGAGACCCGACGTTCAGCGTCTCGATCCTGTCCGCCTTCGACACGACCGCCGAGGCCGAGGAGCAGGCGGCCGAGATCCGGACGATCCTCGGTGAGAGCGCCGCCTGGTACGCCGACGCGGCGAATGCCGCCGCGCGCCGCGAGCGCGACGACCCCGACACGCCCGCCCCGTTCACGCCACCCGAGGTCGCGGCGCTCAAGGCGAACCTTCTCGCGCCGGGCGAGCGCGGGATCGGCTGGGGCGGCGAGCCCGACGACGCCGAGGCCGCCGTCTACACGCTCGGCCCGGTGCTGTTCGTGACCGGCCTCAAGTACGAGCACGACGGCAACGACGCACCGCCGCTCCACCCGCTCGCCCACGTGCTTGCCGCGGCGGGCGGCGACGTCCTCCTCGAGGGCGAGGAGAAGGGCTGGGGCCCGAGCTCGGTCGTCGTCGACGTCTCCTGCCGGCCCGCCGACGAGGCGACCGGCGCCGCGCTCCTCGACGCGCTCGGCGATGCGATCGTCACGACCGAGTTCCACACGCGGCCGCCGTGGCTCGGACCGCCGCTCACCGCGAGCGAGGCCCTGGCCCGGGCGACGTACCGCCGCTGGCTCGAGGGCACGATGGACGCGATGAGCGATCCGCGGTACCTCGAGTTCGCCGAGCGTCTCCAGTCGGCCGACGAAGCCGAGATCGAGGCGACGATGCGGGAGTTCGCCGCCTGGGTCGCCGAGGAGGGTCTCGCGGAGATGGAGGGCGAGCTCGACCCGGAGGTTCTCGCCCTGCTCGTGAGCGGCTCGGGCGAGACCGACATGGACGAGCGTGCCCGGTGGGCCGTCGACGTGGGCCGGCGGATGGGCCAGTTGCCCCTCGAAGCGACCGAGTGGGGCGAGCGGCCGACGACGGACGACTACGAGCGGACGGCGAACGTCGGCGCCCTCCGCCTGAACGACGGGCGGCTCGAGGTCGGCTGGCTCGGGTTCGGCCGGGTCGCGTTCGGGCTGCCGCTGCTCGCCGGCTGGCTCACGGAGCGGGGGTGCGACGACCTGCGGGTCGGCTTCGCCGATTTCGACGACGTGCGGGGCGACTGACGGCGGGGGTGCTGCCGGTGTGACGCGGGCGTGACGGGCGACGGCCCGCCCGGACCAGGCCGGGCCCCCGGTGCTATCGTCAGCGCGAGGAGGGACCTGCCAGCCGCATGACGATCCGGACCCCGCCCACCCGGACCAGGCCGGTCGTCGCGCCGCGCCGGACCGCGGCCGAGCCCCTCGTCGTCCCGCCCGGCGAGCGCCTGCCGGGTCGGGTCACGCCGGCCGCTCCCCTCCGCCGCGAGGGCCCGGCGAAGCTCACCGGCACCGCCCTCTACGCCGATGATCTCGTCGTGCCCGGCGCCTGGTTCGGGGCGACGGTCCGCTCGACCGAGGCGCATGCCCGCTTCGTGGCGCTCGAGCTCGACCCGGAGTTCGACTGGTCGAAGGTCGTCTTCGTGACCGCCGCCGACATCCCCGGCGACAACATCGTCAGCCTCATCAGCGACGACCAGCCGGTCCTCGTCCCGGTCGGCGACGAGATCCAGCACCACGCCGAGCCGCTTGCCCTGCTTGCCGCCCCCGACCGCGAGACGCTGCGGGCCGCCCGTCGCCGGGTCGCCGTCCGGACCGAGCCGCTCCCCGCCCTCTTCGACCCGGTCCTGAGCGACCACGTCTTCGCCCACTACGAGATCGCGACCGGCGACCTCGAGGCGGGCTTCGCCGAGGCCGACCTCGTTCTCGAGGTGACGTACCGCGTCGGCCACCAGGAGCAGCTCTACATCGAGAACAACGCGATGATCGCCGAGCCGCGCGAGGACGGCGGCGTGACCGTCACCGGCAGCCTCCAGTGCCCCTACTACGTCCACAAGGCGCTGAAGCGGACGCTCCGGATGTCGGACAGCCAGGCCCGCGTCGTCCAGGCCGAGACCGGAGGCGGATTCGGGGGCAAGGAGGAGTACCCCTCGATCATCGCCCTCCATGCCGCGCTCCTCGCCCGCCG
>DASTVH010000405.1:0-4121 GCA_035759195.1 Candidatus Limnocylindrales bacterium | reverse complement strand
GCTATTCCGTGAACCGACGAGGGGTCGCCCAGGCCCGGAGGCTGATCAAGGCCCGGCAGTACGTGCTGCGGAGCGAGTGGGGGAACGTGCAGCCGAAGGCCGCCGACGAGAACGCGTTCCTGAAGGAGCACGCGTGGGAGGACTACGCGGGCTGGTTCCTGGGGCTCACCGAGGGGGCCGGCGACGAGACGAAGGCGCGCTACGCGTTCGTGTACGGCGACCTCCGCCGCCTCCACCGGAGCGGCCTCATCGCCTGCCTCTACCGCGCCGCCGAGTGGCGACACAAGGAGGTCGAGCGGGCGGCCTACCGGCTGCTCCAAGAGCTCGACGCCGCGACGTCCTAGGCGGAGCGGACCGCGTCGTTCGCGACGACCGCGAGGGAACGGGCCGCCTGCTGGCCCTGGCCGGAGAAATCGAAGAGCAGCCAGAACACCGAGTCCACCTGCCACATGCAGATCGTGCCCGGCGTGACCCCGAGGACGGGCGCGCACACGAACGTCACGCCGTCGACGGTCTCGGTCGTCCTGCGCGAAGCGTCGAGCGACGCTTCGTCGCCGATCCCGGCGTCGAAGCCGCTCGCGAACGCGTCGAACGCGGCGTCGGTCGTGGGGACCGAGGCGTCGCGGATCCAGATCAGCGCCGTGGTCGGCAGCCCGTCGCCGTACAACGCGAGGTCGCCCTCGATACCGGTGTCCTCGACCTGGGCCCGGAAGGCCTCGGCGACGATCTCGGTCTGCGCGCCCTCGATGCGGTCGAGACCGCCGAACGACTCGGGATCGTCACGGCGTCCGGACGCGAGACGAACCAATACGCGCCGCCGATCACAGCAACCGTGACCAGTACGATCGCGGCGACCCGGGAGACCCCGCCGCCGCGACGTGGCGCCTCGAGCTCGGTGGGGAAACGGAAGGGGGTCGCGTCCGGCCGAGCCGACGATCCGCCCGGTGCGCCGGCGAGACCCGGCGGCGCCGCGTAGGCGCCGAACGGTCGATAGCACTGCCAGCAGAACGCGGCCGTCAGCCCGTTGGCGGCGCCGCAGATCGGGCAGGTCCGCTGACCGGGGTCCTGCGCCGGCTGGCCGTTCGGCGTGGTGGGTGCCTGCATGGCGTTCGTCCTCCCCGGTACCTATCGGCACCGCGGGGAGGGGGCTGAACGCGAGGAGGGCGGGCCTACGTCTTGCGGTAGAACCGCACGCCGAGGAACGAGAAGACCACGAGGAAGGAGACGAACCAGCCCACCGAGAGCCACATGAGCTCGCCGAGCGGCTTCACGTCGGCGAACAGCGGGCTCGTCGCGGGCGAGTAGAGGTCGCCGAGGGTGAGCTTGCGGATCGTGTCGACCCAGATCGACACGGGGTTCCACTCGACGAACGGCTGGAGCCAGCTGGGGAACGTGGCGAGCGGCACGAACGCCGTGCTCAGGAACACGAACGGGAACACGATCGTGAACAGGGCCGCCTGCACGGCCTCGATCGTCTTCAGTGACAGCCCTGCGAAGGCCGATACCCAGGTGAACGCGTAGCCGACGGCGATGATGCCGATGAACGCGAGCAGCGCCTCCCAACCGCCCTCGTGGAGCCGGTAGCCGACGAGGAACGCGACGATCAGCATCAGGATCGTCTGCACGAACACCGAGACCGTGTCCGCGGCCGTGCGTCCGGCGAGCACCGCCGAGCGCGCCATCGGCAGCGAGCGGAACCGGTCGATCAGGCCCTTCTGCAGGTCGTCCGCGAGGCCGACGCCGGTCTGCGTCGACGCGAAGATCGCGGTCTGCACGAAGATGCCCGGCATCAGGAAGTCCACGTAGGGGACGCTGGCCGGCAGGATCAGCTCGAACGTGCCGCCGAACACGTAGACGAACAGCAGCACGAACATGATGGGCTGGATCGTCGAGAAGACGAGGAGGTCGGGCTTGCGGATGTAGGTGAGCAGGTTCCGCCACGTGATGACCCACCAGTCGGAGACCGTGGCCCCGAGCTTGCTGGGCTGGCGGAAGGTCTCGGTGACGGCGCTCATACCTTCTCGCGCTTCCGCTCGCGCCGGCGCTTCTTGCCGCCGTCCTCCTCCGCGGCCGGTTCGCCGGACTCCGCCTGCTCGGCGGCGTGGCCCGTCAGCGCGAGGAACACGTCGTCGAGGGTCGGCCGGCGGAGCGCGACGTCCGCGAGCTTGATCCCCTCGGCGTCCAGGCGCCGGACCGCCTCGGTGAGGATCGCCGTCCCGTCGTCGCCGACCGGCACGTTGATCTCGCCGGTGTTGTTGTCGACGTTGCCGCCGCCCGGCCCGAGGCCGAGCACGGTCCCGGCGGCCTCCGCGGCTCGGTCCCGGTCGGCGACCCGGAGCGCCAGGACCTCGCCGCCGACCCGGCCCTTCAGTTCGTCCGAGGTGCCCTCCGCGATCACCAGTCCGAGGTCGATTACCGCGATCTTGTCGGCGAGACGGTCCGCCTCGTCCAGGTACTGCGTCGTGAGCAACAGCGTCGTGCCCTCCATGACGAGCCCGCGGATGACGTCCCACATCTCCATCCGGCCCCGCGGGTCGAGCCCGGTCGTCGGCTCGTCGAGGAACAGCACCTTGGGCTTGCCGACGAGGCTCGCGCCGAGGTCGAGCCGGCGCCGCATGCCGCCCGAGTAGGTCTTGGCCACCCGGTGCGCCGCCTCTGCGAGGTCGAACCGCTCGAGGATCTCCTCGCCGCGCCGTTTCGCCTCCGCAGCCGGGACGTGGTACAGGCGACCGACCATCTCGAGGTTCTCGAGCCCGGTGAGGTTCTCGTCGACGGCGGCGTTCTGCCCGGCGAGGCCGATCACGTGGCGGAGCTGCTCGGCCTGCTTGACGACATCGTAGCCGGCGACGGTGGCACGGCCCTCGTCGGGGTGCAGGAGCGTGGTCAAGATCCGGACGGCGGTGGTCTTGCCTGCCCCGTTGGGGCCGAGGAGGCCAAGCACCGTGCTCGGCGGGACCTGCAGGTCCACGCCCTTCAGCGCCTCCACCTTCCCGAACCGCTTGGCGAGGCCCTCGACGACGATGGCTGGCTCGGTCATAAGCTTTGCAAGGTTACCGACGGCGTCAACCGCTGGAACTCATCGCCGCGATCATCGTTTCCTGACCCTTCTCCAGCCGTCCGAGCCGGTCGCCCGCCAGCCGGAACCCGCCGTACCGGACGTCCTCGTACGCGCGGGTGAGCTCGGCGAACGGTGCGGCGCAGGCCGGGAAGGCCGTCGCCACCCTGGGAACGAATTCCGCGGGCGTCTGCCACGCCTCCTTCACGACCTCGCGGTTCCGCAGGATCTCCAGGGTCTCCGCGTACCAGCGGCGAACCCGATCGGCCGGTAGGTCTCTGCGCAACCGTGACACGACGGGCTGCGGTTCCTCGAGCGCCGACACCGTGGCGCTCGCCGGGACGGCCCGCTCGGGTTCGGCACCGCCGCCCTTCGGCGTGAACCTGCGGATCACGCGGAAGACGGCGTACCCGATCGCGGCGAACGCGACGAACCCGAGGATCCGTTGCCAGACGGTCGGGCCCTCGCTCGATCCGGCCTCCTGGGCCGCCCGCGCCGCGCTCTCGCGGAGGTCCTCGAAGAACTCGCGGACCCGGTCCGGGTCGATCCCCAGCTGGTCCACGAGCCAGAAGATCGGCCGCACGATCTGGGACAGCGTCCAGGCGAGCAGCGACGCGAACGCGTTGGCGGCCGGCGCGATCCAGGCGCCCACCCGGTCGAAGACGCCGCCCCGAACGCTGAACGCCACCGCCGCGGCCATCGCGGCCACGAGCAGGCCGGTCGCCAGGCCGGCGCGGCGGATCCACGAGGCTCGGACCCGCTCGTCGAGCTCGGAGGAGCCGCTCGTGGTCCACACCGTCGCGGCCCGGCTCGCGAGGGCGGCCGCGAAGAACAGGGGGACGATCACGACGAGCGGTCCTCGCCACTCCGGGTTCGCGCCGGCGGACACCATCACCTCGATGCCGAGCGCGAGCGCGAACCAGCCGAACTCGGCATGGATCGGCAGCCGCCAGTCGCGCAGTGCGAGCGTGATCGCGCGGAGCGCGACGAGCAGGAACACGACGACCGCGAAGACGGATCGGTTGAGGTCGCCGCGGCCGAGCCATGCGCCGGCGAGCACGGCGAC
>DASTVH010000404.1:0-20417 GCA_035759195.1 Candidatus Limnocylindrales bacterium | reverse complement strand
CCCGGGATCGCCCCGGTCGCGACGAAGAACGTCCCGACCACCATGAGCGGGCCCCAGACGACGAAGACCCCGGGCTCGCCGAGACCGATGTGCTTGAGCCGGATCGGCGGCGCGACGTAGAAGACCGAGATGAACAGGCCGGCGAGCGCGAACGCGATGACGAGCGGACCCCGGGCGACGAACAGGACGAGCATGATCGCGAGGTCGATCGCGTTCGCGATCAGGATCGCCGCGCCGAGCTGCCGTTTCGTCACCCAGCCGCTGAGGATCGGGTGGGGCGCGTAGAGAGCGCGGACGTAGTCGTCGGTGTCGACGCCGCCCTCGAGGTCGAAGAAGTCGTTGATCATGTTGTTCGCGGCATGGGCGACGACGAGCCCGACGACCGCAAGGACGAGCAGGCCCCAGTCGACCGATACCTCGCCGGTGAGCCGGGCGGCCCCGACGGCCAGCAATCCGCCGATCAGCCCGGACGTGGCGGTCATCGAGAACACCGCGGCCCGGGTGATCACCAGCCATTTGCTGATCGCGTCGGGTTGCGTCATGCCCTCGGGCAGGTTCGCCGTGTTGAACACGTACCGCCAGGTCCCGAGGCGGCCGGGCGGTGCTGCGGCCGGTGGGGCAGCGGCCGTGACCGCCGGTTCGGACGTCGTGGTGGGACTTGCCATCGGGAACCTCCGGGAGCGCGAAACATGCGGCTCCACTGTAGCCGATTTACAGAGGTCCCGCCGCCAGCCCGAGCGGATCGGCGATGATGCGCCGATGAACGACCGGGAGCCACGCTTCGAGACGCTGGCCGTCCACGCCGGCGCCGAACCCGACGAGGCGACCGGCGCCGTCGCCCCGCCGATCTACCAGACCTCGACCTACGTCCAGGAGGGCGTCGGGCGACCGAAGGCGGGCTACGAGTACGCCCGCTCCCAGAACCCGACCCGCGAACGGCTCGAACGGGCCGTCGCCGCGCTCGAGGGTGGTCGCCACGGAATCGCGTTCGCGAGCGGGTCGGCGGCGACGGCGGCGATCGCCCAGCTGGCCGGGCCGGGTGACGAGATCGTCGTCGGCGACGACGTGTACGGCGGCACGTATCGCTACCTCGAGCGGGTCCACCGCCCGTCCGGCGCCAACGCCCGCTACGCCGACCTCGCCGCCGGCCCCGACGTCCTCTGGGAGGAGCTGACCGAGCGAACCCGACTCGTCTGGTTCGAATCCCCGACGAACCCCCATCTCAAGCTCGTCGACATCGCGGCGACCGCCGCCGCGGTCCGCGACCGGGCTGCCCAGACCGGCGGTTCGGCGCCGCACGTCGTCGTCGACAACACGTTCGCCTCGCCGGCCTTCCAGCGGCCCCTCACCCTCGGTGCCGACATCGTGTTCCATTCGGCGACGAAATACCTGGCCGGCCACTCCGACACGATCGGCGGGGTCGCGGTCACGAACGACGACGCGATCGCCGAGCGGCTCCGATTCCTCCAGAACGCGATGGGCGGCGTGCCCGGGCCCCTCGACTGCTTCCTCGTGCTGCGCGGCCTCCGGACGCTGCACCTCCGGATGGAGCGCCACGCGGCGAACGCAGACGCCGTTGCGCGATTCCTCGCCGGCCGCGACGACGTCGAGCGGGTGATGTATCCGGGCCTGGCGGACGGTCCGCACGCCCATTCCGGCGCCGCGCTCGTCGGCGAAGGCCGCCAGATGCTCGCGGCGGGCGGCATGGTCTCGTTCATCCCGCGGGACCGGGACGGCCGGGGCGCGGAGGCCCGGGCGGCGGCGTTCGCCGAGGCAACCCGCTGGTTCTCGCTCGCCGAGTCCCTCGGCGGCGTCGAGTCGCTCGTCGAGGTGCCGGCGGCGATGACCCACACCTCGGTCGCCGGCTCGCCGCTCGAGGTGGAGCCGGCCCTCGTCCGGCTGTCGGTGGGGATCGAGGCGGTCGAGGACCTGGTCGACGACGTCCGGCAGGCGCTCGACCGCGCCTAGTGCGTCGACTCGCCGGTGTCCAACCCCGTTTCTCGTCCGGAGAGCAGATCCGACGCGCCGAGCACGATCGGCACGAATCGCGGCGAGATCGGTCGCGATTCGCGTGCGATGCGCTCGCCCCACGAGAGTCATCCTCGTGGGCCGCTGATTCCCGCCGCGCGGTTGTTTACCGACCGCGAAGTCGCGCCGACGGCTGGAATCTCGTCGCACCCACCCGCCCGGCGGGAAACCGCGACGAAGTCCGGCTCGAACCACGCCAGGCTGGTCGGATGGGCCCGCCCAGCGGGAATGGGCGCGTGGCCAGAGGGACCGGCGGGGCTGAGCCGGCCGGGCCCGAGCCGGCCGCGCCGGCCCCTCGGCCGTTTCTCGCCCCACGTTCACATCGAGCACGTCCGTCGGCCGGACACGCCGAATCGGTCGTTTCTGTTCGCCCCATGAGACGGAACCGACGAATCGCCCGGGGAAGGCGAGGGTGCGGCGGAGTTCCTGTCGCATGTGCTCGCCCCACGAGAATCGCAGCTTCCAATCGAGCGCGTCGGCGAAACTGCCAGACGTCCGCAAGCCCCGTGGTACGAAGGTTGCGATCCGGAATCGACCGATCTGCGGTAGAGTGTCGGCGGTACGACTGCGGAAGCCGACTCCTCGCGCGCTCACGCACGCGACCACGCGCGGCCGGTCGATCGCTGAGGTCGCCTGTGCCAGGAGTCCGAGCCCAATGACCCAGTCCACGCGGACGGCCGCGACGGCCGACGATCCTCCGACGACAAGCCCCATGCCGGCGACGATCGGGCGCTCCCTCCGGGCGAACCTCTCGACCGCGGAGCTCTACGAGGCCGCGATCCGAGCCGGCGAGGGGATCATCGCGGCGGACGGCCCGCTCGTCGTCCGCACCGGGAAGCACACCGGACGCTCGCCGAAGGACAAGTTCGTCGTCCGCGAGCCGGCCTCGGACGCCAAGATCTGGTGGGGCGAGGTCAATCAGCCGATCAGCGAGGAGCACTACGATCGGCTGCGGGCCCGACTCGTCGATGATCTGGCCGCCCGCGACCTCTACGCCCAGGACTGCTTCATCGGCGCCCACCCGGCCCATCGCCGCAGTCTCCGCGTCTACACCGAGACGGCCTGGGCGAGCATCTTCGCCCGGAACCTGTTCCGGCGGCCCTCACCGCACGACCTCGCCGCGTTCCGGCCGAACTTCACGATCATCAACGCGCCTTCGTTCAAGGCCGACCCCGCGACCGAAGGCACCCGGACCGAGACCGCGATCCTCGTCCACCTCGGCCGGATGGAGGTCATCATCGTCGGCACCGAATACGCCGGCGAGATCAAGAAGTCGGCCTTCACCGTGATGAACTATCTGATGCCCGACGAGGGCGTCCTGCCGATGCACTCGGCGGTCAACGTCGGCGGCCACCGCGACTCGGTGATCTTCTTCGGGCTCTCGGGGACCGGCAAGACGACGCTCTCGGCCGACCCGGAGCGGAGCCTCATCGGCGACGACGAGCACGGCTGGGGCCCCGACGGCGTCTTCAACTTCGAGGGCGGCTGCTACGCGAAGACGATCCGCCTCAGCCCGATGTACGAGCCGGACATCTTCCAGACGACGAAGCGCTTCGGGACGATCCTCGAGAACGTCGACCTGGACCCGATCACCCGCGAGCTCGATCTCGACTCCGAGCGGTTCACCGAGAACACCCGGGGCGCCTATCCGCTCGAGTTCATCGGCAACTCCGATCCCACCGGCATCGCCGGCCAGCCGAAGAACGTCGTCCTGCTGACCGCCGATGCCTTCGGCGTCCTGCCGCCGATCTCCCGCCTCGACCACGACCAGGCCGCCTATCACTTCATCAGCGGCTACACCGCAAAGTTGGCCGGGACCGAGGTCGGCGTGAAGGAGCCGATGGCCACGTTCTCGGCCTGCTTCGGGGCTCCGTTCATGCCCCGCCACCCCGGTGAGTACGCGGCGATGCTCATCGAACGCCTCGCCCGCTGGAACGTCCCCGTCTGGCTCGTGAACACCGGCTGGACCGGCGGCCCGTACGGCGTCGGCGAGCGGATGAACATCAACCACACCCGGACGATGGTCCGGGCGGCCCTCGACGGCAAGCTCGACGCGGTTCCCACTCGGACCGACCCGATCTTCGGCGTCGAGGTTCCCACCCAGGTGCCGGGGGTGCCCTCGGAGGTCCTCAACCCGCGCCGGACATGGCCGGATACCTCCGCCTACGACGAGCAGGCCGCGATGCTGGCGGCGATGTTCGCCGACAACTTCCGGGCCTACGCCGACGGCGTGCCCCCGAGCGTCCGGGACGCCGGGCCGAAGGTCATCGAGGCCGACGGCCCTCAGATCGCGCTGGCGGGTCCCGGCGAGGGCTGAGCGCGCGACTCGCCCACGTCGCCCGGGTCGGCCGGGCGGAGCGTGCCATCGACCGCGGCGGCAAATGCCGAGCCGGCCAACGTGAGAGCGACGAGCACGAGCGTCGCCGGCACGGCCACGAGCACGACGATGAGGGCGACGAGGACGATCATCCGACGGCCGGCCCGCGCCGGTTGTCGAGCGTCTGGAAGAGTCCGGCCGCAAGCAGCAGGACGCTGCCGATCCCGATGACCGGCACCGCGCCGCCCAGGACGCCCAGGGCGACGAGGATCGTGCCGACGAAGATGAGGGCGGCGACGGAGGAGGACGTGCGCATGATCTGGAGCTCCGAATGTGGATGCGGAATTGCGCTCATCGTCGGGGTTCAGGGAGGCCGCCCACCAGAGACGGATGAAGGTCGTTTCTCGGCTGAATGACGACCCCGCCTGGTCCGGGTGCGGATCAGCTCGACTGCGCCAGACGGTACCTGTGCTCCGGGCGCCCGGGCCCGCCGTACTGGAGCGTGATCTCGGCGATCCCGGCGCCGGCGAGGTACTCGAGGTAGCGGCGAGCAGTCACGCGGCTGAGCCCGGTGATATCGCTGACCGCACTTGCGGATAACGTCGCTCCGGATCGCGCGTTGAGCGTCTCAAGGACGAGGTCGCAGGTGGTTCGAGACAGGCCCTTCGGCAGCTCACCCACGCGACCTGTGCCCGTCATCCCGTACAGCCGATCAACGTCATCCTGGCTCGCCTCCGCCACCACCCCGAGACGCGACGAGACCGTCGCGTAGGACAGGAGCCGGTCGCGGAACGCGTTGAAGGTGAACGGCTTGATGAGATAGTGGATCGACCCGCCCCGGATCGCCGCTCGAAGGGTCGCGACGTCCTTGGCGGCGGTGATCGTGACGACGTCGACAGGTCGGCGCTCTTCTCGAAGCCTGCGCAGGACTTCGATTCCGGAGACGTCGGGCAGATAGATGTCCAGCAGGACGAGGTCCGGTGCTAGCCGATCCACGAACTCGAGCGCCTCGCTTCCGCTCACGGCCATGCCGACGACCTCGAACCCCGGGAGCTGCTCGAGGTAGAGGCGGTGGAGGTCGGCGACGCGGCGGTCGTCGTCCACGACGAGCGTCCGGATCACGGAAGCGCGCCGGCCGCAAGACCGGATGTGTCCGCCATCGGGGTGACGACACCGGGGAGCCGGATCGTAAAGACGGCACCACCCTCGTTGTCAACGCGAATCTCGCCGCCATGCCTCCGGACCACCTGTTGGACGAGCGCGAGGCCAAGGCCGCGCATCGGATGGGCCCCGGATTCCTTCGTCGTGTAGCCCTCCTCGAAGATCCGGTCGACGAGCGCCGGGTCGACTCCGGGGCCGGAATCCTCGACGCGGACGACCACGGCCCAATCCTCGATCCGAACGCTGATGGCGACCCACCGCCCTGAAGTCGCCGGCCCTGCGGCGACCGCGTCGAGGGCGTTGTCGACCAGGTTGCCGACGATTGTGACGAGGTCGCGAACATCCTCGATCTCGTTCATGACAAGCGTATCGTCCGAGATCCGAAGTGCGATCCCACGCTCGGCCGCGACCACGGCCTTCGCAAGGAGGAGGGCACTGAGCGTCGGGTCCCCGATCCGGCCCAGGAGGGCTTCGACGAGCTCCTGGTGGACGACCGCTTCCTCGGTGCTGAGACTGATCGCCTCGCTGCTCCGCCCGAGCTCGACCAGGCCGACGATCGTGTGAAGCCGGTTGGAGAATTCGTGGGCCTGGGCGCGAAGTGCGTCCGTCACCGTCCGAACCCCTTCGAGCTCGCGGGAGATCTCGGCTAGTTCCGTTCGGTCGCGGAACGACACGACCGCTCCGGTCACCTCCCCGCGCACGAAGACCGGCATCCGGTTTGCGACCAGGACCCGACCCTGGGTGACGACGAGGAGATCGGGCCGGTCCAATCGCCCGATGAGGACGTCCCTGACGCGGCCGCGGCCGATGACGTCCTCGACCGGCCGACCCACGGCACCAGGCTCGAGTGCGAGCAGCCGCCGCGCCTCGTCGTTCACGAGGGTCAGACGACTCTCGGTGTCGACAGCAACGATCGCCTCGCGGACCCCGTGGAGAACTGCCTCGCGCTGCTCCAGAAGACTCGCGATCTCCGCGGGCTCGAGGCCAAACGTCTGCTGCTTGAGATGCCGCGACAGGAGGAGCGACGCGACGGCGCCGAGCAGGAGAGCGCCGGCCAGGTACAAGCCGAGGGTGGGCAACTCGGCGATCAGGTCGGCGCCGACCCTCTCTTGAAGGAAGCCGACCGAAACCATCCCGATGATGGTTCCGTCGTGATCCCGGATCGGCACCTTGCCGCGGACCGAGACCCCGAGCGTTCCTTCCTGTATCCCGGACCAGCGCTGACCGGAGAGGGCCGGCTCGGGATCGGTCGAGACCACCTCGCCGATCCGACCTGGATTCGGGTGGGAAAACCGAACGCCCTGATCGTCGGTGATGACGATGAACGTCGCGCCGGTGGCGGCCCGGATCTCTTCGGCCAGTCCCTGGAGGATCCGATCCGGGTCGTCGGCGGCGACCGCTGCCCGGACCTCCGGCAGGACGGCCACCGAATCAGCCACGGCCAGGGATCGTTGTTCGTAGGAACGATCAAGCTGCTGCCGCGCAACGAAGACCGACGCCACGGCGCCTGCGGCGACGACCGCGAGAACGATGCCGATCTGAAGGGCAAGAATCCGCGAGGCGAGCGTCAGCCGAGGTGCCACGGTTGCCTCCCTGGGGTCGGGCAATCTTAGGCCGGGCCCAACAATCCCGGATAGGTCAGTCGTGACCAGAACGACCAGAACGATATCTGCGACCGGAAGGCTCGACACCGCCATCCTCGAGCGCCACGATACTGATCCTGGCCGGCAGATCCAGCGCGCTCCACGCAACCCTGGGAGGACTACGATGAACGCATCCGGTGCCCGTCGACGAGGTCGCGCGCTGGCGCTCCTCGCCGGGGCCGTCCTTCTCGCCGCCTGCACGACCGACACCGGGGGAACCGGCTCGCCCAGCGCCGCAACCCCGGCGCCGAGTGCGACAACGAGCGCAGCCGCGCCGTCGGCGGTCACGTACCCGACGGGCGACATCGCGATCATGGCTCCAGCCGATCCGGGCGGAGGATGGGACTCCACCGCCCGGGCGATGCAGGCGGCCCTGGACGCCGACGTCGTCGAGACGAACGTCGAGGTCTACAACGTCGGTGGCGCCGGCGGCACGATCGGCCTCGCCGAATTCGTCGAGACGAAGCAGGGCGATCCGCACCAGTTCATGGTCATGGGTCTCGTGATGGTCGGCGCCATCCGGACGAACAACGCACCCGTTGACTTGACGCAAGTGACCCCGATCGCCCGCCTCACAGGAGAGTTCGAGGCGCTTGCGGTCAAGACGGACTCGAAGTACCAGTCGCTCGAGGACCTCGTGGCCGACTTCAAGGCGAATCCACAGGCCATCAGCTGGGCCGGCGGCTCGGCCGGTGGCACAGACCACATCCTCGTCGGGCTGATTGCGAAAGCCGCAGGCGTCGATCCGGCCAACATCAACTACATCGCCCATTCCGGCGGCGGCGAGGCCCTGGCCGCGATCCTGTCCGGCGCGGCGACCGTCGGAGTCTCAGGGGCGAGCGAGTTCGCCGACCAGGTCGAGGCCGGGGCAATGCGTTTCTTGGCGATCTCCAGCGACGAGCCGGTCGAGGGCATCGACGCCCCGACGATCAAGGAATCGGGGCTGGATGTCTCGCTCGCGAACTGGCGCGGCGTCGTCGCGGCTCCCGACATCTCCGCGGAGGAGACCGCCGCGATCGTCGAAACGATCACGACAATGCACGATGGCCCGGCTTGGCAGGCCGCCCTCGAGTCCAACGGGTGGGACGACCTGTTCCTCGCCGGCGACGAGTTCGCGACATACCTGGCCGAGGAGCAAACCCGCGTTGAGGGCGTCCTCAGGGACATCGGCCTCATCGAATGACCGACGGCGATCGCCCGGTCGGCGATCCTGAGCCGGGGCGGTCGGCACCCGCCGTCGACCGCGGCACGCTCCTTGGGCCCAGGCTCATCGCGATCGGGCTGCTCGCCCTCGGAATCCTCGTACTCCTCGACGCGCTGCGCGTCGGCCGGGGCACGGGCTTCCGGCCCATCGGGCCTGGGTTCATGCCGACGATCGTGGCCGTCGGGCTCATCGTCCTCGCGGTCGCGCTCGTCCTGCGGACGACGTTCCGACCCGATACGGACCTCGCCGAACACGTTGCCGCCGAGGCAGCCGCGACCAGCTGGCCGACGGTAGGGCTCGTCGCGGTTGCGCTCGTCGGTTACGCGCTCGTCCTCGGTCCGCTGGGCTACATCCTGGCGACCACCATCCTCGTTCCAGTCGCGGCCAGAATCCTGGGCAGCCGCCAAACCATCAGGGACGTCGTCGTGGGGCTGGGCATGAGCGCCGCCGTTTGGCTTGTCTTCACCGAGTTCCTCGGCGTCCGCCTCCCGGCCGGCCTTTTGGCGCCGCTGGTATAGGACCTCGTCATGGACGCCATCGGCAGTCTCCTCGGCGGGTTCGCCACGGCGCTGCGACCCGAGTACCTGGCATTTGCCGCGGTCGGCGTCACCCTGGGGACGCTTGTCGGGGTCCTGCCCGGGATCGGCCCTGCCCTGACGGTCGCGCTCCTGCTGCCGCTGACCTACACGCTCGACCCGATTGCCGCGTTCATCATGTTCGCCGGGATCTACTACGGCGGCATGTACGGCGGATCGACCACGTCAATTCTCCTCAACACGCCCGGCGAATCGGCCTCGGTCATCACGGCCCTCGAAGGGTTCAAGATGGCAATGCGCGGCCGGGGGGGTGCGGCCCTCGCGACAGCGGCGGTCGGCTCGTTCGTCGCCGGGACGATCTCCACCTTGGCCATCACGTTCCTCGCGCCGCTCATCGCGACGGTGGCGATCACGTTCCAGCCCGCCGACTACTTTGCCTTGATGGTTCTCGCGTTTGTGAGCGTCACGGCGCTGGTCGGAAGATCCTTGCTGCGCGGGATGATCAGCCTGTTCCTCGGCCTGTTCATCGGCCTCATCGGGATCGATCGAGTCAGCGGCCAGGCGCGCTTCACGTACGGCATTCCGCAACTCCTCGACGGTCTGGACATCGTCGTCGTGGCTGTGGGGCTGTTCGCTGTCGGCGAGGCGCTGTACGTCGCCTCGCGATCTCGCCACGACCGGCAGCAGATCGTTGCGGTCGAAGGCTCGATCTGGATGACCCGGGACGAGCTGCGACGCTCGTGGAGGCCATGGCTGCGCGGCGCTGGGCTGGGATTCCCGCTCGGGGCGCTGCCGGCCGGCGGTGCGGAAATCCCGACCTTCCTCAGCTACGCGCTCGAGAAGCGGCTGTCCAAGCACCGTGAGGAATTCGGCAAGGGTGCGATCGAAGGTGTGGCCGGCCCCGAGGCCGCAAACAACGCTGCGTTTTCCGGCGTCCTGGTTCCGCTTCTCACCCTCGGCATCCCGACGTCGGCGACGGCGGCGATCCTGCTGGCGGCCTTTCAGGTGTACAACCTCCAGCCCGGGCCGCTCCTCTTCCAGAACTCTCCCGACCTCGTCTGGGCGCTCATCGCCAGCCTGTACATCGGCAACGTGATGCTCCTCCTGCTCAATCTCCCGCTCGTTCGGATTTGGGTGAAGCTGCTCGAGGTCCCGCGACCCCTGCTCTACGCTTCGATCCTGGTGTTTGCGACGCTCGGCGTGTACAGCGTCTCGAACAGCCTCATCGACGTTCTTGTCATGTACCTGATCGGGGCGATCGGCTTCGTCATGCGGCGCTATGACTTTCCGGTCGGCCCGACGATTCTCGGCGTCATCCTGGGCCCCCTCATGGAGAAGCAGTTCCGCGACGCAGTCTCGATCAATGAGGGCAGTCTCTCGGTGTTCGTGACCCGGCCCCTGTCGCTGACGCTGCTCGTCATCGCCGTGCTGGCCCTTCTCCTGCCCTACGCCCCGCGATTCGTCCGGCGACTTCGCGGTCAACGGGGCGGGGAGCGGCTCGTCTTCGGGTCCGGCTCGGAGGACTGACCGTCGGGGCCGCCGGTCGTACGTGCCGGATTGCGAGCCGACACGGTCGATGAGGGCTCGGCGCCGCGCCCGCCTAGAATGGTCGAGGCGTCGCAACACCCGGAAGGAGCCCAGCCGCATGCCGCGTCCTGCCCGCAACAAGGTCACCGTCATCGGCGCCGGCAACGTCGGAGCGACGACCGCGCAGCGCATCGCCGAGGCCGGACTGGCCGACGTCGTGCTCGTCGACATCGTCGAAGGGCTGCCCCAGGGCAAGGGCCTCGACCTGGCCGAAGCCGCGCCGGTCGTCGGCCACGACGCCAAGGTGACCGGCACGAACGACTACGCCGACACGGCAGGCTCCGACATCGTCGTCGTCACCTCGGGCCTGGCCCGCCAGCCCGGGATGAGCCGCGACGACCTGCTCGCGAAGAACGCCGGGATCGTCCGGGCGGTCGTCGGCGAGGCGGTGCAGCACTCGCCGGATGCGATCCTGATCATTGTCACGAACCCGCTCGATGCGATGTGCCACGTCGCGCTGCAGGCGTCGGGTTTCCCCCGGGAACGCGTGCTGGGCATGGCGGGCGTCCTCGATTCGGCTCGCTTCCGGACGTTCATCGCCGAGGAGCTCGGGGTGAGCGTCGAGGACACCCATGCCTTCGTGCTGGGCGGCCACGGCGACACGATGGTGCCGCTGTCGCGCTACTCGACGGTGGCCGGCGTCCCGATCACCGAACTCCTGTCGCCCGAGCGTGTGAAGGCGCTCGAGGAGCGGACGGCGAACGGCGGCGCGGAGATCGTGGCGCTGCTCAAGACCGGCTCGGCGTTCTATGCCCCGGCCGCCTCGACGTTCGAGATGGTCGAGTCGATCCTCCTCGACCGCAAGCGCGTCCTGCCGTGCGCGGTCCTTCTCCAGGGCGAGTTCGGCACCCGGGACCTGTTCGTCGGCGTGCCCGTCGTCCTCGGCGCCGGGGGAATGGAGCGGATCTTCGAGATCGAGCTCACCGCCGAGGAGCAGGCCGCCTTCGACGCGTCGGCCGCGGCGGTCCGCGAGCTCGTCGACAAGCTCGGCTGAGCGGCGCGTTCGGTCCGGCGGTGCCGCCGCGCACCACCATGTGCGCCGATCCGGCGGGCCGGACGGTCAACCTGGATTGATTCCGGCTCTTCCGGGGGAGTACCGTGGCCACCACAGAGCGCCGGCTTCGGGAGAGCCGGCGCCGTCGTCTCAGCGGGGATGTGGGTTCGTCGGACGCCAGGCTCGGTTCGCCGCGTCCGAACACCTCCGCAGGGGAGAGGAGTCAGGCATTGCCTGAAGGGAGGACCATGAACCGGAGGCTGTTGACTGCCGTCGGCGGCGCGCTCCTGCTCGTCGCGGGGACGTTGCCCAGTGCCGCGGCCGCAGAACCGAAGGTCGAGCGGCCGCTGGAGCGGACCGGCTCCGCCAACCCGATCATCGCCAAGCTCGACCGGTCGCTCGTCGGCGCCTCGGGCTCGCTCCAGGCGATCGTCCGCCTGGCGACCGCTCCGGTCGCCACCACGCGCGGCAACGCCGCCCAGCAGGCCCGCGGCACGAAGGTCACCGCCGAACAGGACGCGGTCCTCGCCGCGCTCCGCAGGCTCGACGGCGCGACGAAGGTCCTCGGCCGCACGAAGGTCGCCCTCAACGCGGTCGCGGTCCAGGCCGATGCGGCCAGCCTCCGCGCGCTCGCGGCCGACAAGCGCGTCGCCGCGATCAACGTCGTTCGCGACTACGAGCTCGACCTGTCGGAGACCGTTCCGTACATCGGCGCCGGCGCCGTGCACGACCTGGGCGTCACCGGCGCGGGCATCACCGTGGCCGTCCTCGACAGCGGCATCGACTACACCCACGTCGCGTTCGGCGGCCCCGGAACGGTAGAGGCATACGAAGCGGCATATGGGACGAAGACGACCCACCAGAAGAACCGCAAGACGAACGACCGCTACAAGAGCAAGCTGCTCTACCCGACGGCCAAGGTCGTCGGCGGCTTCGACTTCGTGGGCGAGGCCTGGGTCGGCGGGGCGGGCACGCCGCCGCTCAACCCGGATCCGGACCCCATCGACTGCAGTCCGAGCGCGATCGGCTGTGGCGGCGGCCACGGCACGCACGTCGCCGACATCATCGCCGGCGCGCAGGGCGTCGCCCCCGACGCCACGATCCTCGCCTACAAGGTCTGCTCGTCGATCACGACCGCGTGTTCGGGCGTCGCGATGCTCCAGGGCATGGACGCCGCGCTCGACCCGAACGGTGACGGCCTCACGAACGACCGGGCCGACATCGTGAACATGTCGATCGGTTCGACGTACGGCCAGTCCGACGACGACTCGATCTCGCTCGCGACCGAAGTCGCCACGACGGCCGGCACGCTCGTCGTCGCGTCGGCCGGCAACAGCGGCGACAAGCCGTATGTCAGCGGCACGCCCGCGGCCGCCCCGAGCGCGCTCTCCGTTGCCCAGACCGCGGTTCCGTCGTCCCTCGGCTTCGCGATGCTCCTGAGCACGGACGGCGGCGCGACCTTCGTGCCCCGCGAGGCCGTGCACCAGAGCTGGTCGCACGAGCTCGACTTCGCACTGACGAACGTTCCCGTCCAGTTCGGCGACGGCGCCGGCGGCAACCTGCTCGGCTGCGACCCGTTCGCCGCCGGCACGCTGACCGGGAAGGTCGTCCTCGTCGATCGCGGCGTCTGCAACTTCAGCGCCAAGATCGCGAACATCGCCGCCGGCGGCGGCGCGATCGGCGTCATCGGCCTGGTCACGCCCGGCGATCCGTTCGACGGCTCGCTCGGCGATTGCCCGAACAACCTGTGCGCAGCCATCCCCGGCTACATGGTCAGCCAGGCCGTGGCGACGGCGATGAAGGGCGCCAATGCCCGGGTCAGCTTCGACCCCGCCAACGGCATCCCCCTCGTCATGCACATGGTCGGCTCGTCCTCGCGTGGGCCGGACAACGATCACAACCTGATCAAGCCCGAGATCGGCGCACCCGGCGCCTCCGTCTCGGCAGAGGTCGGCACCGGCGACGGCACCACGTCGTTCGGTGGCACGTCCGGCGCGGCGCCCATGGTCGCCGGCTCCGCAGCGCTCCTCATGGAGGCATACGGCAGCCGCGGACCGCTCGAGATCAAGGCCGCGCTGATCAACACCGGCTTCACCGACATCATGAACCGGCCCGTCGAGTTCAACGGCCAGCTGGCCCCGATCACCCGGATCGGCGGGGGCGAGGTCCGGGTCGACCGAGCCCACGGGACCCAGGCGGCCGCCTGGGACTCGAACGCCCCGACCGCTGCCCTCAGCTTCGGCTTCCACGACGTGACCGCCAACACGTCGGTCACCCGCGACGTGACGGTCCACAACTACGGCAGCAGCTCCATCACGTACGACCTGTCGTCGACGTTCCGCTTCGCCAACGACGCGAGCAACGGAGCCGTCGCGGTCAGCACCTCGGTGCCGAGCGTCACGGTGGCCCCGAACGCCGACGCGACGTTCGAAGTGACCCTCTCGATCACGGCGAGCGCGCTCCGGACCTGGACGCTCGACTCGGGCATCAACGGCGCGAACGCCGCCGCCCTCCAGCTGCTCGAGTACGACGGCTACGTCTGGCTCGACGCCGCGGGCGACGCCAACGACATCCACCTGCCGTGGCAGATCCTGCCGCGCAAGTCGAGCGCCGTGACGGCCAGCGCCACGAGCGCCGCGCCGGGCGATTCGATCACCCTGACCAACGGCGGCGCCGGCCGCTCGTGGGTCGGCAGCTTCAGCCTGATCGCGACGAGCCCGAACGATCCCGACACCGGCATCGGCGACGACCTCGCGGACGTCGACCTGCGGTACGTCGGCGTCCGTTCGTTCGACGGGATCGACGACTTCGGCTGCGAATCGCCCGTCGCCCTCCAGTTCGCGGTCAACACGTGGGACCGCCAGGTCCATGCGAACGGGCCGGCCCTGTTCGAGTTCGACCTCGACACCGACCAGGACGGCACCTTTGACTACGCGGTCTTCAACTTCGACCTTTCCAACAGCGGCGGGCTCTCCGACGGCCGCAACTTCACGTTCGCCCAGAACCTGTCGGACGGCTCGTCGACGGCGTTCTGGCCGACGGTCCATGCCACGAACAGCGGCAACACCGTCCTGACGATCTGCGGGGAGCAGGTCGGGCTGGACGAAGAGGCGCTCGGCGAGCCGATCGACGTCCTCGTCCTGGCCGCCGACTGGTACAACAGCGGTGCCGTGACCGACTTCGTCGAGACGACGATCATCCCGGGCGGTGATCGCTACAACGCGACCTTCGACTTCGGGAACTTCGGGACGTTCATCAACGGCGGCGCCGCCAAGGCCGTGACGGTCAGCGACGCCGGATCCGAGGGCACGAACCCGACCGAAACCGGCCTGCTGCTCCTTACCGACGAGTCGCTCTTCGGGGCGCTCGCTCTCGGTGAGTCGGGCGGCGCGACGACCGCCACCGAAGCGATCGCCATCGAGGTGACGGCCCCCTAGCTGAACCTCTCAACGAGTGCCAGAAGCCCGCCGGCTCCGCCGGCGGGCTTCTCGATTCCGGGCATCCTGCGAACGCAACGAGGCCCCCGGCGAGCCGGGGGCCTCGTCGATGCTGGGCCGGCCGGGTCAGGATCGGCCGGCCCGGTGAGAGGTGTGGGTCAAGCCATGATCCGGGCCAGAACGGGCCGACCGAGCGGTGAGCGGCGCAGGCCGAGCGCCGCGGCGCGCTCCGCCGAGCGGGCGACGGTGCGGTCGATCGCGAGCTGGTAGACGGCATCGGTCTCGGGCAGCGGTCGGACGGAGAGCTCGCCGTCGAGGATCTCGCAGAGCCGGCGATACTGGCGGACGACCTGCGAGCGTGAGCCGGTGAGGCCGTACGACGCGATGAGGACGGCATGCGCCTCCTCGCGGAGTGGGTCGCGCAGCAGCAGGCGCGTCGCCGCGTCGACGGCGCCCTCGACGTCGCCGGCCGCCAGGCGCGTCTCGGCGACCGTCGCGAGCGCGTCCTCATAGCGATCGGAGAGTCGCTCGCGATCGGCGGCGAAACACTCGTGCCCGAGGCCCTCGGCGAGATCGCCGCGGTAGATCTCGATCGCGGCGATGGCGCCCTGCGGGCCCGCGCCGGCGAGCGTCTCGAAGGCGACCGTGTCGAGATCGAGGCGGACGTCGGGCCGGATGCCCAGCGTCTCGGGGCCCACCTCGAGCACCCGATCCGGCTCGATGCCGCTGGCCGACAGGCCGGTCCGCAGGAGCCACAGCGCCTGCCGCAGGGACGAGGCGGACGGACCCTCGAAGTCCGGCCAGAGGTCGGCGGCGATCGCGTCGCGGAGGCGCGGTCGGGGATGGAGGGCGAGAAGGGCGGCGAGCGCCTGGGCGTGGCGGCCGGCGAGGCGCACGGGCACGGCCCCGACGTTCAAATCGAGCCGTCCCAGCAGTCGGACCGTGATCGAGGTGGTCGGCGCCACGTCGGCCTGGGTCATGGTGTCCCTCGTGTGCGACCGGGCGCCCGGCCCGTCCCCCCGAGGGCCGGACGCACGATCCTGATCGAAGACCCCCCGGCCTCGACCAACCCCCCAGAGTCTGCCCCCCGACATGCGACGGGCATGTCTTCCGCGGCTCGGATCCCCCAGGAACCGGCGGCGGACCGGTGCATCATCGTCGCGTACCAGACCGCCGCGTGAGCAGTCGAACGACAGCGGCGATGTCGGCCAGTTGACAGACGCTCGCCGACGGCGACGGGCCGCGAGCCGTGACGGCGGCCGGCAGACGACGGCGAGGAGCGGGGCGCCGCCGCTACACTGACCCGCACCGTGCCGACCGCCGTCATTGCGTTCGACTTCGACCCGTTCCTCCGGATCGGGGACGGCGCCGTTCGCTGGGAGACCATCGCGGTCGCGGCGGCGATCTTCGCCGCGATCGTCCTCGCCGGAATCGGGGCCCGATCGATGCACCTCCGCGGCGACGATGTGCTCTTCGTCGTCCTCGGGGCAGTTCCGGGGGCCGTCGTCGGCGGTCGTCTGGGCTACGTCCTGCTCCACCCCGACTTCTTCGCGGCGCGGCCGGCTGCGATCGTCGATCCCGGTGTCGGCAGCCTCGCCCTGACCCTCGGCGTCGTCGGCGGGTCGCTCACCGGCGGTCTCGTCGCCGCGCTCGTCGAGGGCAGGGTCGGGCGCTGGTTCCACATCGCGACCCTGCCCCTGCTGGCGGGCCTCGCCGCGGGCAAGCTCGCGATGGTGTTCGGCGGGCGGGGCCAGGGCCAGCCGTCCGATGGCGACCTCGCGACCGCGTTCCTCGGCCCGGGTCCATGGGGCTCGCTGTCCCCTGCGACCCCGTCCCACCCGAGCCAGGTCTACGAGGGCCTCGGTGGGCTGCTCGTCCTCGTCCTGATGCTCGGCGTCCTCGCGGTGCCGGCCGCCCGTCGACCGGACGGCCGCTCGTTCCTCATCGCGCTCGCGCTGTGGGCCGCCGTCCGGGCGATCGTTGCCTCGACCTGGCGCGATCCGGTCGTCCTCGGACCGTTCCGGACCGAGCAGGTCCTCGATCTCGCGATCATCGTCGCGTGCGTCGCCGGCGTCGTCCTGCTGATCGCCCGGGAACGCCCGGCGCCCGAGCCGGCGACAACGGGGTAATCTGTTCGCCTGGCGTGCGGCCCGTCTCGCCGCACCCGCGCGCACGACGATGAGAGGTCTCCGATGACGCAGGTAGCAGAGCCGGGTTCGTCCCGTTCGGAGGCGCCGGTTGCGACCGAGCGCGTCCATCACTGGATCGGCGGCCGGTCGGTGGCAGGCGAGTCGGGACGCAGCGGGCCGGTCTACGACCCGGCGACCGGTGAGCTCGCCCGCGAAGTCGACTTCGCGTCGGTCGAGGAGGTCGACGCAGCAGTCCGGGCGGCTGCCGCGGCCTTCCCCGCCTGGCGGGCCACCTCGCTCTCGAAGCGGACCGAGATCCTGTACCGGATCCGGAACCTGGTCGACCAGCACCGGGCCGACATCGCCGCCCATCTCACGGCCGAACACGGCAAGGTGCCCTCCGACGCACTCGGCGAGGTCGCCCGCGGCCTCGAGAACCTCGAGTTCGCGACCGGCATCCCGCACCTCCTCAAGGGCGGCTTCAGCGAGCAGGTGTCCGGCGGCGTCGACGTCTACCAGATCCGCCAGCCCCTCGGCGTCGTTGCGGGAATCACCCCGTTCAACTTTCCGGCGATGGTCCCGATGTGGATGTTCGGGAACGCGATCGCCTGCGGCAACACGTTCATCCTCAAGCCGTCCGAGAAGGACCCGTCGGCCTCGATCCTCATCGCCGAGCTGCTCAGGGAGGCGGGTCTCCCCGACGGCGTCTTCAACGTCGTCCACGGCGACAAGGTCGCGGTCGACGCGATCCTCGGCCACCCGACGATCAAGGCGGTCAGCTTCGTCGGCTCCAAGCCGATCGCGAAGTACATCTACGATACCGGCACGAAGAACGGCAAGCGAGTCCAGGCGCTCGGCGGGGCGAAGAACCACATGGTCGTGCTGCCCGATGCCGACATCGACATGGCGGCCGACGCGGCGGTCTCGGCCGCCTACGGCTCCTCGGGCGAGCGGTGCATGGCGATCAGCGTCGTCGTCGCGGTCGGCGACTCGGCCGAGCCGCTCGTCGACGCGATCAAGAGCCGCCTGCCGAAGATCACCGTCGGGCCAGGCAGCGACGAGGCGGCCCAGATGGGTCCACTCGTGACCCGCGAGCACCGCGACAAGGTCGCCTCGTACCTCGACAAGGGGCGAGAGCAGGGCGCGACGGTCGTCGTCGACGGCCGCGAGCACGACTCCTACCGGTCGGCCGGCTTCTTCCTCGGCCCGTCGCTGATCGACAACGTCACGCCGGACATGGACTCGTACTGCAACGAGATCTTCGGCCCGGTTCTCGAGATCGTCCGGGTGCCGACATACACCGATGCGGTCAGCCTCGTCAACGACAACCCGTACGGCAACGGGACTGCGATCTTCACCCGCGACGGCGGGGCCGCCCGCCAGTTCCAGTTCGAGGTCGAGGCCGGCATGGTCGGCATCAACGTTCCGATCCCGGTTCCGGTCGCCTACTACAGCTTCGGCGGCTGGAAGAACTCGCTCTTCGGCGACATCCACATGTACGGGCCCGAAGGGATCCAGTTCTACACGCGGGCCAAGGTCGTCACGTCACGCTGGCCCGATCCGGGCACGTCCAGGGTCGATCTCGGGTTCCCCCGAACGCGTTAGGCGCGCTGGCCGATGGCGACCGACCGGGACGTCTTCGTCCGGATCAACGCGCTGGCCCACGAGGAGGAGGAGCTCTACGGGCGGGCGTCGGACGGCAGCGGCCTCTCGTCCGACGAGGTCGTCCGGCTCGAGGAGATCAAGGTCGAGCTCGACCAGTGCTACGACCTGCTCCACCAGCGCCAGGGCCGGCGGGACGCCGGGGAGGATCCGCGCGAGGCGGAGCTGCGCCCGCCGAGCGTCGTCGAGGGCTACGAGCAGTAGATCGCGGGCGGCCTCGCCATACGCTTCCCACGTCCGAACCCGATCGGCCCGCCGGGAGCCCATTCGGCTCGTGCGCCCGAGGCGGATCGGATGGATCATTGACGCGGTCCGCGGTCATGGACGAACTCGGCGCGACGCATCCGACACGCTACTGGCACCGACTCCCCGACGGTCGGGTCCAGTGCGACGTCTGCCCGCGCGCCTGTCGCCTCAACGAGGGCCAGCGCGGGCTCTGCTTCGTGCGGGCTCGGCACGGCGACGAGATCGTCCTGACGACGTGGGGCCGCTCGTCGGGTTTCTGCGTCGACCCGATCGAGAAGAAGCCGCTCAACCACTTCCTGCCGGGGACCTCGGTCCTGTCGTTCGGGACGGCCGGCTGCAACCTGGCGTGCCGCTTCTGCCAGAACTGGGACATCTCGAAGTCGCGCGAGATCGACACGCTCGCCGACGCCGCCACGCCGAGCGCGATCGCGGAGACGGCGCTGCGCCTCGGCTGCCGGAGCGTCGCCTTCACGTACAACGACCCGGTCGTGTTCATGGAGTACGCGATCGACGTCGCCGACGCCTGCCGGCGGCGCGACATCCGGACCGTCGCCGTGACGGCCGGCTACATGAACCCCGAGCCGCGCGCCGAGTTCTACCGCTCCATCGACGCGGCGAACGTCGACCTCAAGGGCTTCACCGAACGCTTCTATGCGGACCTCTCGGCCGGCCACCTCGAGCCGGTCAAGGACACGCTCCGCTATCTGCGTCATGAGACGTCGGTCTGGGTCGAGATCACGAACCTCGTCATCCCCGGCTGGAACGACGCCGACGACGAGTTCGATGCGATGACCCGCTGGATCGTGGCCGAGCTGGGTCCCGACGTGCCGGTCCACTTCACGGCATTCCATCCCGATTACCGGATGCTCGACACGCCGCCGACGCCGGCCGAGACGCTCGTCCGGGCCCGGCGGATCGCCCTTGCCAACGGCGTCCGCTACGCCTATACCGGCAACGTCCGCGACCGAGTCGGTGGCAGCACCCACTGCCACGCCTGCGGCGCGCTCGTGATCGAGCGCGACTGGTACGAACTCGGGCGATGGCGGCTCAGTGGAGACGGCCGCTGCTCGGCCTGCGGGACGCAGATCCCCGGTGTCTTCGAGGCCGGGCCCGGTCGCTGGGGTGCGCGCCGGCTGCCGGTCGTCATCGGGGCTGCCTGACGATGCCGCGGACCGCCGCGGCCGAACCCGGCGTGCGCCGGCCGGCGGTGGCGGGCATCTTCTATCCGGCCGATCCGGCTCGACTTGCGGCGACGGTCGATCGGCTGCTCGGCGAGGCGCCGCCCGGGACGCGCGACGGACGTCGACCGAAGGCGATCGTCGCGCCGCATGCCGGCTACGTCTACTCGGGGGCCGTCGCTGCTGCCGCCTGGGCCGCCGCCCGCGCCGCCGCGCCTGCGTCACCCCTGGCCCGCGTCGTGATCGCGGGCCCGGCTCACTTCGTCGCGCTGCGCGGCGCCTGCGTCCCGGCCGC
>DASTVH010000403.1:0-4051 GCA_035759195.1 Candidatus Limnocylindrales bacterium | reverse complement strand
GGGCGGGACGCGGGAAGCGCCCGTTCGGCTCCCAGGTCGCACGTGGCTCATCGCTACGGAGAAGGAACGGTCCGCCACGGGCCGTTCCTTTTTCATGTGGCGTCACACGAGCGTGACGAAATTGCAAGATACCTACCAGTGCATCGTGCAGTACGATGCCGGCACTGTGATCCCGCGCGTGCTCAGACTTGTCGCCGTCGCCTCGATCCTCGCGTTCGCCCTCACAGCGCGCGCCGTCACAGCGGCGCACGCCGCGGGCGAAGACGTCATCATCGACACCGCCTCTGGCGATTCGACCGAGACCGCGACGGCGACCCTTCAGGTCACCTCGACCGAGGTCGTCGAGGAGCCGGTCGTAGCGGAGCCGGTCGTCGAGGAGCCGGTCGTCGAGCCGTCGCTCCCACCTGCCGAGGCGGACGAGCCGGCAGATGCAACGGCAGAGGAGCCGCCGCCCTCCGACACGACGTCGGGAGGCGGGTCGGCGTCCAAGCCTTCGGCTCCAGCGGGCAACCCGAACGGGCCCGTCCCGTCGCACGCACCGGTCGCGCAGGCCCCGCCTGACGCCGGAACCGAGACGGAGCCGCTGCCCGATGGCGAGGCGCCGCCCGAGGCGGAGGCGCCGCCCACGGACACCGAGCTCGAGCCTGACGTCATCGTCGATCCTGCGCCCGCTGGCGAGACCGGAAGCGGAACGGAATCCGCGGTGGATTCGGGCTCGCAGCCCGCACCATCGCCCGATCTCCCGCCGACCGGCACGGTGGCTGGACCGCCGACGGAGCCGCTGCCGGCCGGACCGCCCGCCGTCGACTCGGCGCCCCTCCACGACCCCCTGGCGGAGCCGGTGGTCGCCGGCGGCCCGCCGGCTGATGCGGTCGACGCCCCCGGTGGGGACATCGCTCCGGAGGCCGGCGCGGCGGTGATGCCCCATACGGCCTCGGCCTCGGCCGGGCCCGGCGCGGCGGCTGCCCCGGCGTCCGCCGAGGGCACCACGTCGACGACAACGGCGGTCGTCGAAGCCGTCCGTGCCGTGGCCGGACCGTCCTCGGCCAAACCCGTTCCCGTCGAAGCGTCGTCGCACCGCTCCCGCCACGCCGACGAGCCGGCCGCCATCGACCCTGCCGCCGCGGCCGGCGCCGGGCTCGCCGCCGGGATCGCCGTCGTGAATCGGGCGCCGTCGGCAAGCGTCGCCGTCGCCATCGAGTTCGGTCGTGCGGGCGGCGGCTGGGCCGGCGCGATCGTGTTCAACCTCTGGCTCCGCCGCCAGCTCCGCGAGCGGCGGATGAGCCAGCGCCAGCTGGCGGCCCTGTCGGGCGTCGACCATTCGACGATCTCGCGGCTGCTCCGCCAGGATCGCCGACCCTCGCTTTCGACGGCGACGAAGCTCGTCGCGGCCCTCCGCCACGTCGGCTCGGAACAGGCCGATGTCGCGGCCGCCGACTACTTCGAGCGGATGCCGGAGGAGACGATATTCCCGGCCCGCCGGGTCGAGCTCGCGCTGAGGGCCGACGACCAACTCGACGACGACCAGGTCCGGCGCCTCATGACGCTGTACCTCGACGCGCGGCGTCGCCACGCGGCCGCCGCCCAGTCCCCGCCGGGGACGACGATTCGATCAGCCGCAGGTCGCGACCGCCGCTGAACCTGGCCAGATTCACACCCAGGGAACGTAGGGCGCAGTCGAGGGCCCGAAACGCGAGCCGCGCGGGTCGTTCTTGCGGCGAGTCGGGCGTGACCTGGGCTCCGGAGCGGCCGTTTCGCGGTCGTGAGGCGGACCGGTCACGCCCAACGTTCCTCCCATGAGCATGTGGCCACATGGCGGGATTGGGCGCCACGTGACCCGTTCGACCCCGACGCTCGTTCTATCTGGGCAACGGGTGCCGAACTCGCTGGGCCGTCGCACGACGGCCGGTCGGTCGCCCGCTGGAGGGATCGACCCATGCGTCGAACGCTCGCACTCCTGGGCTCGCTCGTCGCGGCCCTGACCCTGTCCGGCGCGGCCCTGGCCGGGCACGCCCGGCCGATGACCGGCCACTTCACGGTCGCCGTCGTCCCGGTCGAGCAGCGCTGCGGACCGAACGCGCTCACGATCGGCTTCGAGGGCGCCGGGATCGCGACGCACCTCGGGCGGATGACCGGCTTCGGCTCGAACTGCACCGAGTTCAGCCTCGCCGGCGGCGGCGTCGCGATCTGGGACGGCATCGCGACGTACGTCGCGGCCGACGGTTCGTCGGTCACGGTTCGCTACGAGGGCAGCCAGGCGGCGCCGTCCGGTGGGTCCGCCTCGACCGTCACGACGAACACGGTCCTGTCGGGGACCGGCCGCTTCGCCGGCGCCGAGGGCTCGTGGGAGGGAACCGGCGTGATCGACTTCACGACCGGCCTCTTCGACGGCGCGTTCTCGGGCTGGATCGGCTACTGATCGCGTACGCCGGCGCGACAAGCGACGGATAGGATCGAGGCGATGACCGGCCGGCCGGCAGCCGCGATTGAAGGACGGTCGACGGACCTCGAGGGTCAGCTGGCCGACTTCTTCGGGCTGCACTACGACCGGCTGGTCCGCCTCGCCGCCCTCGTCTGCCACGCCGGCGTCCCGGTCGAGGACGCCGTCCAGGCGGCGATGGAGCAGGCCTGGAAGCGGCGCCACACGCTCCGCGACGCCGAGCGGATGCGGCCCTGGCTCGACCAGATCGTCGTTCGTGAGGCGATCCGGATGAACCGCCGGCCGTGGTGGGGGCGCTTCCGGGCCTCGCCCGAAGCGTCGCTCGCGGCGGCGCCTCCCGTAGCGGACCGGCGGGGCGGCGTCGACCCGACGTGGATCGCCTTGGCCGACGCGTTCCGCACGCTGCCGGCCGACCAACGGGCGGTCGTCGCCCTGCACCTCTACGAAGGCTACTCGGTCGAGGAGACGGCGCGGCTCATGGACGCCGGGCTCGAGACGACCCGGTCGCGACTGCGCCTGGCCCGGGCTCGACTCCGCCGCGAGCTCGGCGAGCTCCGAGAGGACGAACGATGAACGCCGACGAGCGCTTCGACCAGCAGCTTCGGGCGGCCCTCGAGTGGCAGGCCGACGAGGCCGCGCGTCGCGTCCCCTCGCTCGAGCGGAGCGTCGCCCGCCTGGCCGACCGGCTCGGGCCCGAGCCGGCGCGGCCGCCGGTCATCGGCATCCGGTCCGGTTCGGGCCGTGGCGTCCAGCTCGCGTTCGCGGTCATCCTGCTCGCGGTCCTGCTGGCGGCCGCGCTCGCGATCGGTTCGCTGCTCCAGACCCGCCCGACGATCGAGCCGCCGCGGTTCGGGTTTGCCGGCGCCTGCTTCGGCGACCGGCTCGATGGAGCCGTCGCGAGCATCTCCGAGGACGATTCGTCGATCGTCATCTACGAGGACGGGCGGCATACCACGTTCCTCGGGACAACCGGCGCGACGCGATCGGAGATCTTCGAGACCGGTGGCATCGAACGGCGGCTCACCGAGCGGGGCATCGAGCTGATCCTGGCCCGCGTCGCCGAGACGCTGCCGGAGCCCGGCTGCCGCCATCTGCGGTCCGAAACGGCGGCGGGCCAGATCGCGGTGTTCACACCCGACGGGCTCGTCGAGCTCTCGTGGCATCCCTCGAACAACGGGCGTCGCCTGACCGCCGACGAGGAGGCCGACGCGGAGGCGCTGGAGCTCGCCCTCACAGAGCCCGAAACGTGGCTCCCGGATGAGGGGCTCGTCGACCGGACGCCGCGGCGGGAGACTTCCGATCGCTGGCTCGTCTTCGTCGAGCTGACGCCGAGCGGGTTCGGGCCCGGGGAGGAGGTGACGACGTCGACCGGAGACGTGCTCCGCGGATCCGATCCGCGGTACAGAAGGGTCGTCCTGCCGGGCGGGCAGGCGCCGGCCGAGTTCGGCGAGGAGGTCGCGGTCCGGGATAGCACGAGCGTCCGTTGCGGGGTCCTCGGGACGGAGGACGCGCGACGGCTCTCGGATTCGCTCGATGCGCTGCCACTTGCGATGCACGACGAGGAGGAGCTCTTCACCGAGGACCTCACGTCGCGCGTCTTCATCTACATCG
>DASTVH010000402.1:0-23781 GCA_035759195.1 Candidatus Limnocylindrales bacterium | reverse complement strand
GCCTTCGTCGTCCCTGGCGACGACGCGACCCGCCGGCGCTACGCCGGGCAGGACGTCGGCGCGCTGGCGGCGTCGCTCGACCTGCTGCTCCCGATGGCGTATCACGCGATCCTCCGTCGAACCCCTTCGTGGGTCTTCGAGGTCGTAACCGACGTCCGGCAGCGGGCCCCGGTGCCCATCGTGCCCGTCGTCCAGGTCACGGCAGACGCCGAGGTCGCCGGGCCGAACGACTGGGGCGACCCGTTCCCGGCAGCGCAGCTTGGTCAGGCGATCGACGCAGGATTGGCGGCCGGCGGCCATGGCTTCGTCGTGTTTCCTGCCCACGGGCTCGACGCGGCCGCGCTCCAGGTGGTCTCGGCAAGGACGTCCGGACCGACGCGTCGCATCTGAGATCGACTCAGGCGACGCCGCGGCCACTCGAGATGACCTGAATGTCCCAACCGAGTCGCGGTCGGTTTCCGGTCGGCCCTTGTCAGGTTTCTTGCGCGAGACTCCACGAATGGCCGCACCGCTCAAGGACAGCTTCGGGCTCGACGCGCCCACGGGGATCGCCCGGGAGATCGCCGCGGCCTGGCCGCCGTTCCGCGTCGACGCCTTCCTGGCCGACGTGTCCCCGGGCTACGACGACCTGGAGCTGATCGCTCGCGTCCGGCGGATCGCGCGGGCCCTCCACGCCCACCTTCCCGCCGACTACGACGAAGCCGTCGGCATCCTCATGGCATCGCTCGGCCCGCCCGTGAGCGCCACCCTCACCGGCATGGCCTCGTTCTTCTATGCCCCGCACGTGTTCTTCGTGGCGGAGTTCGGGATCGACCACTGGGCTACGTCGATGCGTGCGCAGTACGAGCTCACCCAGCGGTTCACGGCCGAGTTCTCCATCCGTGCCTTCCTCGAGCGCGAACCGGAGCGGACGCTCGCACGCCTGCGCGAGTGGGCGGCCGACCCCAGCGAGGACGTCCGGCGGCTCGTCAGCGAAGGCACGCGACCGCGGCTGCCGTGGGCTCCGCGACTGCGGACGTTCCAACGGGACCCCGCGCCGGTGATCGAGCTGCTCGAGCTTCTCAAGGACGATCCCTCGGCATACGTCCGGCGGTCCGTCGCCAACAACCTCAACGACATCGGCAAGGACCACCCCGAGCTCCTGGTCGAGGTCTGCCGCCGCTGGCTGGACGGCGCGACGGACGGCCGCCGATGGGTCGTCCGCCACGGACTGCGATCGGCGATCAAGCGCGGCGACCGGGCGGCGCTTGCCCTCCTCGGCTTCGACGCGGGCGGCGTTGCGGACGTCGTCGCGGCGCAGATCGAACCGGCCGCGCCGCGCATCGGAGACGGCGTGCGTGTGTCGGCCACGATCGGCAACGCCGGCGACCGAAGGGCAGCGTTCAACGTCGATCTGCGGATTCACTTCGTCAAGTCGAACGGCCGGACGAGCCCCAAGGTCTTCAAGGTCCGGCGCGTCGAGCTCGAACCGGGGGAGCGAGTCGCGCTGTCCAAGCGGATCTCGCTCCAGCAGCACACCACGCGCGTCCACCGCAGCGGCGAACACCGCGTGGAGCTGCTGATCAACGGCGAATTACGTCCGGCAGGTTCGTTCCTGTTACGGGATGCACCCCAGGACCGCCGTCCGTAGGAGGCTAGCCGCTGTTGGGCATGAGCCTGGCCGGATCGAAGTACAGATCGATCCTCGCGATCCGATCGCCGCGAACCTCGAACGCCTCCGCCATCGGGACGCGGCTGGGACCGGCCTCGAACGTGTAGAGATTCACGGCGCGCGGCCCGTCGACGACGCGCCGGACGTCGGCGAACCGGACTTCGCCGAACATCGGCGCGTTCCGGCGAACGAGCGCGACGAATGCAGCCGGTCCGTCTGCCTGGTCCAGCGAACCGCGGAACTGGAAGTCGTCGGTGAGGATGTCGTCGAATCGGTCCAGGTCCCCGCTGCCCCAGGCAGCGTAGTAGGCATCGACGAGCTGGCTCGTCGCATTCGTCATGTCGCGCTCCCTTCGAATGATGTCCCGGCAAGCTTGACGGCGAGCCGACCGAGGAAGAACTCCCAGCCGGCCCGATGAGAATCGACCTCGGACGGAGGAAGCCCTCGATGGACGAGCCGGACGAGCGTCGCGCCATCGATCTCCTCGAGGGTGATTTCGACCTCGGTCGAACCGGGCGGGATGCCCCGCGAAACGGGCTTCTCCCAGCCGTAGGCCATCACTAGGCGTCGCGGGGCGTCGATCTCCACGAACCGGCCCTGGACGACGTCGCCGTTCTCATACACCCATCGGAAGGACCCGCCGGAGCGCCTGTCCACCTGTGCTTCGCGGGCCATCCACTCGGTGAGGAGCCCGGCATCGGTCAGCATGTCGGACACGAGGTCGGCCGGCGCATCGATCCGGATCGAGTAGTCGATCACGCTCGCCCGGGCGCGCCAGCCGATCGAGCGCGTGTTTCCGCTGCCCGCTTGAGCTTCGGGAGGCGGGATGCCCACAGGTCGTCAAGAGCGGCCTGAACGCGGGCAAGGCGGGTGAAGTCGACGCGGTAGAAGCGGCGGTTTCCATCGCGCCGAACGACGAGTAGTCCGGCGTCACGGAGCATCCGCAGATGCTGGCTCGTCGCCGGTTGACGGAGCCGCACGAGTGCTCCGAGCTCGCCGGCGTTCCGCTCGCCTTCGGCACACAGGCGGATAAGCTCGCGCCGGGCCGGATGGGAGAGTGCGACGAGCGCGGTGTCGATGGCTTCGGCCGGCATGCCGACACTGTATATCGCGAATCCTGAATATGCAACCGACTGAATTCTTACGCCGAGCTAGCCGGGTCCGCGCTCGAGCGCCCGTTTGAGGCGGGCGAGGTCGGTCTGGACCGATCGACGGACCATGAGAGGCGTGAGCGGGCCCAGCAGGCCGTACAAGCCGGCGGCCTCGCCCCGGATCCGGATCGTGGCCCGCGTGCCGAGGGGCGACGGCGCCAGCTCGTAGGTGACGTCCATCGGAAACGGGCTCCGGATCGCGTGCATGGCAAGGCGGCGCCCGGGGACGTGCTCGACGACGTCCATGACCCACTCGATCGGCCGGCCGATGAAGCTTCCCTGGCGTCGTACGCGCGACCCGGCGGCCATCGGGCCCTCGGTCAGGCGCTCTGCGGTCGTCACGCCCCCAATCCACGTCGGGTCGTTGACGGGATCGAATTCGTAGGCCGCGACCTCGTCGGGCCGCCGGGCGATCTCGATCGAGGCGAGGACGTCGAGCGCCATCAGCTGCCTCCCGCGCGGCCGGCCGAGGCCAGGTCGACGGCCAGTCGGTCCAGGATCCGGCTCCAGCCGCCGCCGTGTGATTCGACCTGGTCGGCCGAGAGCTGCTCATGAACGAGGGTGAGTGCCGTCCCGGCTCCCCTCGGCTCGAGGAGGATCGTGACGAGCGATGTACCGGGCCCCGTGTACGGCGACTGCCACGTGAAAACGAGACGGCGGCCGGGCACGACCTCGCGGTACATCCCGGTGTGTTCGATGCGGACACCCGGCCCGATCATCGTCACCCGGATCCGGCCGCCGACCCAGGGTTCGATCTCGGCTTCGGCGCGGCCGACCGGCGACAACCAGCGGCCCAGGCTCGCCGGGTCGGTCCAGGCCGCAAAGACCCGATCCGGCGGCGCCTGCAGGACTCGCTCGATCCGGACCGCGCCGGGCGCGGTAGCCTCACTCACGGGTGTCGGGCGTGCGCAGGAGCTCCTCGAGCGCGTCGAGCCGTCCGCTCCAGAACGCACGCGTTCGTTCGATCCATGCCTCGGCCTCGATCAGGGGCCGCGGCTCCAGGGCGAGCCAATGCGTCCGTCCTTCAACCCGGCGCCGGACGAGGCCGGCCCGCTCGAGCACACCGATGTGTTTCGAAACGGCCGCGAGCGAGATGTCGAACGGCGACGCGAGCTCGGTGACCCGGGCCTCTCCTCGAACGAGTCGATCGACGATCGAACGGCGCACGTCGCTGGCGAGAGCGGCGTAGATTTCGTTCAACTGCGGATATTCAACCATGTAGTTGAATGATGCCGCGGTCCGCGGCGCCTGTCAATTCCGGCGTCGGATGGCGGCGCGGCGTCGAAGGCCGCGCGGCATCCTGCGGTACCCTTGCGGCCATGACGTCCCGGTTCGGCGGTTCGCAGATGATGGACGCGGCGGCTATCGTGCCCGCGTTGCCGGTGGTGGCGGCCGGCGACGGGCCGCCCGGTGACGCGTAGAGGCGAGGCGACCGAACCCACCGCAACGGCCCGGCCGAACCGGCCGCTCGCCGGCCTGAGCAGCCCCATTCTCGATCCGCGCAGTTCGACGTTCGCTGCGTTGCTGAGCCTGCTCGCGATCGCCGTGGCGTTCCTGCTCGGCCTGTTCCTCGGGCCGGAGCGTCACGACGAGGGATTCCTGCCGGCGACCCTTCTCTCGGCCGGACTCGTCGTCAGCCGGTTCCTCGCCCTCCGCTTCCGGGCCGGTCCCTGGATCGTCCCCCTCGATGCTCTCGTGAGCCTGGTCGCCGTCACGCTCACGAGCGCCCCGCACTCCGAGTTCCACTTCGTCGCGCTCGCGGGCGTCTGGTGGGCGGGCCGCGTGGCTCCTCGCCACGGTGCCGCACTGTTCGCCGGCATCTTCCTCGCCCCGTATGCCGTCGTCGTCCTGCCCGACGCGTGGCAGCGCGGCGCGTTGGCCGAAGCGGCCGAGGATCTCCTCACGGTCCTCGTCCTGGCGGTCCTCGTCGACTGGTTCATGGCGGTCGACCGCCGGGTCGTCCACTTGAGCCGGGAGCTCACGGCCGGCATCGCCCGAGGCGACAGCCCACTCGAGCTGCGGCGCCGCCTCGCGGTTGCCGCGGGCGAGAGCCCGCTCCCGGTCGACACGCTCGTCGTCGCCGGGCGGCTCGGCCTGCGCGCGGACGAGGTCGAGCTGCTCGGATACCTGCTCCTCGGCTTCGGCAATGCCCAGATCGCGGAGGCGATCGGGCGAAGCGAGGCCACGGTCCGGTACCGCCTCACGGGTCTCTACCGGTCGCTCGGCGTGCGCGGTCGGCGCGAGGCGATCGGCCGGGCGCGTGAGCTCGGGCTCGACGGCATCGTCGGCCGCACATCCGAGCGGACCTGAACTCGGCTTCGACAAATCTTCGACCGTGGGACGGCCGGTTCGCGGATTCTCAGCGGACGGGACGGCGGCCCACGACCGACGATGACGCGGCCCCATGTCGATCGTCGGACGCACCATCGCGCCACCCCGCCCAGACGCCCGCGCCGTTCGCGCGCCCTGACGTCGCATGGAGCACGGACCCGGCGTCCTGGCCGACCTCTTCGTGCTGCTGCTCGCGGCCAAGATCGGCGACGAGATCTTCAAGCGGATCGGCCAGCCACCCCTCGTCGGCGAGATCCTCGCCGGCGTCATCGTGGGGCCCGCCCTGCTCGGCTGGTACGACCTCAACGAGGGGACCGTCCTCTTCGCCGAGATCGGGGTCGTCTTCCTCCTGTTCCGGGTCGGACTTGAGACCCGCCTGGCCGACCTGCTGCGGGTCGGTCCGCAGGCCGGGGCGGTCGGAGCACTTGGCATCGTCCTGCCGTTCGTGGGCGGGATCGGGCTCGGCGCCGTCTTCGGGCTGCCGACCGAGGTCGCGGTCTTCGTGGCCGCGGCGATGGTGGCGACATCGGTCGGGATCACGTCCGAGGTCCTCATCGGCCTCAACGCCCTCGGGACGAGGAGCGGGCGAGTCATCCTCGGTGCGGCGGTCATCGACGACGTCCTCGCGATGATCATCCTCGCGGTGGCGATGGGGATCGCCGCCGGGGGCGTCGACCTGGGGCGGATCGGGCTCCTGCTGCTCGTGGCCGTCGCCTTCATCGTCATCGTCGTGGCCGGCGGGACGGGGGTCCTGCGGCGTCGCCCGTCGCTCCTGACCGAGCCCGTCTTCGCCCAGACGCCGTTCCTGCCGGGGGTGATCATCATGCTCGGCCTGGCGGCCCTCGCGTCGGCGATCGGCCTTGCCGCGCTGATCGGTGCATTCCTCGCGGGCATGATCGTCGGGGAGTCGAGCGAGCGCCACGCACTCGAGGAGGAGGTGGCGCCGGTAGCCGCATTCTTCACGCCGTTCTTCTTCGGCGCGATCGGTGCCCAGATCGATCTGGCCGGCCTGCTCGATCCGGCCGTCCTCACCCTGCTCCTCGCGGTGACGGCGGTCGCGGTCGCCACGAAGTTCCTCGGATCCTTCGTCGGGGCCCTCTCGATGGGTGCCCGGCGGGCCGTGCTCGTCGGTTGGGGCATGGTCCCTCGTGGCGAGGTGGGCATCGTGGTCGCGGGCCTCGGATTGCAGATCGGCGTGATCGGAGGATCGATCTACTCGGTCGTCGTGGCCATGGCGATTGCCACGACCCTCATCGTGCCGCCGCTCGTTCCGGGCCTCGTCCGCTGGGCCGAATCGCCGTCGGCTGGCAGGGGTCGCGACCTCGACCGTGAGCCCGCCGAGGCCACCTGACGCCGATCCGGACGGTACCGATTCGCGGCTTCTTCGAGCGTCCGCGCAGCCGATTCGCGGATATCGCGGCACCCGCGCGCAATGCAATTCCCGATGATCGACCTGCGCCGACACGAGCCTCGAGTCGGCATCCGGCGGTCGCGATGTGGGGGGCCGGTTGGATCGCGATCGTGCCGGCGGCGGGAATGAACGCCGGCCGCGCGCCGCCTGGGGAGAAGATGGCGCGCGGCCGGCACCACGGAACGAGGATTCCGCCTCGACATGACGATCCCGAGCCAGACCACGACCAATCGAACCGGCCAGGTCCCGCATTTCGCGCCGAGTGGACCGCGGGTGCTGCTGGCCGCGGACGAGTCGGACGGCGCCCGTGCCGGGGAGGCATGGATCCGGCGGCTACGCTGGGCGTGGCCTCCGGAGATCGACGTCCTCACGGTGGCGCCGCCGCCGGCCTGGGCATCCGGCTTCGGGCTGCAGACCTACCGGCCGGCCGTCCGGGACGCCGTCATCGAGGCGCGCCACGTCGCCCTGATCGAGGCCCAGCGGGTGGCGAACGTCGTCGGCTCCCGGCTCCAGGAATCGGGAGTCCGTGTCCGGGTCTGGGCGCGGCACGGGGACGTGGCCGACGAGATCGTCCGGATGGCCGGGCTCGAGGGCCCCGATTTACTCGTCGTCGGCCGCGGCGGTCGTACCTGGCGCCGACTGCCCTGGGTCCGAAGCGTCGCCGACCGGGTCGCGCTCGAGGCGGAAGTGGCAGTCCTCGTGGCCCATCGTCCACCGCCGGGAGAGGAGCCGCTTCCCCGCAGGATCGTGCTCTTGGGCTCCGACCCATCCGCCGCCGACGATGCCGGACGCTGGCTGGCGAGCATCGGGTGGGTCGACGGGACGGGGGTAAGCATCGCCCGGGCGGGAGGTGCGGACGAGGTCGCTGCGCTGGTCGAGGGCCAGGGACCCGATCTCGCCATCTGGCCGCGAGCCGATCGCGACTCTGCGGAGGCGGCACTGTCGCTCGCCGACGCGACGGGCGTCTCGGTCCTCCTCGTGCCTCTCAGGGCTCCTCGCGCAGCGGAAGGAACCGGACCGCGAGCGTGAAGAGGAATGCGCCGCCGGCGAGGATGCCGGCCGCGATCAGCCACTCCACGATCGAGGGCACGTACCAGTAGGCCATCGCAAACGACGAGGCGCCGCTCGCAGGCGCCGTCCCGATCGAGACGCCGGGCGGCAGGCCGACCGGTGAGACCGACAGCCCGTTGAGCACGATGTTGAGGCGGTGGACGTAGATCCCGACGATCGCGATGACCGCAGCCGCCGCGACGATCCGCGGCTGGGCCCGCAGCCGCCGGACCGCGAGCAGGACGAACGGCAGGCCGAGCCCGACGACGACCTCGAACCAGAAGAACGGGGCGAACTGGCCGAACAGGAGGCGGTACACGGGATCGCCCTCGAACGGCGCCGCGGGGTAGGCCGCGGTGAGCATCTCGGCGAGGACGAAGAACGCCTCGACGGCGATGAACACGCCGAGCAGCCCACCGAGCCACGCCACGAGATCGTCTCCGAACGAGAGACGGCCGGCTCGTCGGACGGCGAGCGCGAGCAGGATGACGAGCGCGAGGCCGGACACGAGTGCCGAGGAGACGAAGAGCGGCGCCATGATCGCCGAGTACCAGAAGCCGCGCGAGATCTGGAGCCCGAAGATCCAGGCCGTGATCGAGTGGAGCATCACCGCCGCCGGCAGGCCGATCCAGGCGAGGATGCCCTTCGCCCGGTGCTCGCGCTCCATCGTCGTCGGCGAGGTGCCGGTGCCGAGCGCGAGCCGGCTGCCCGACCGGGCGAGGTCGGCCCGGGCGTAGAGCCAGACGTAGATGAGCGAGATCGCGAGGTACGTCGAGACGATCGCGATGTCCCAGACGAGCGGCGAGGTCAGGTTCGGGTAGCGGAAGAGGTGCCAGATCCGCTCCGGCCGGCCGATGTCGGGCAGCAGGAAGGCCGCGGCGAGGGTGATCGCGATCGTCGCCTCGAGAACGGCGAGCCGGACGATCGGCTTCATCCGCGACGCGCCGAAGAGCCGACCCGACGAGGCGACGATCAGCCCGCCGGCCGACAGGCCGACGAAGAACATGAAGAACAGGATGTACTGGCCCCACATGACGGTGTTGCGCATCGCCGTGACCGCCAGGCCCTGCTGGGTCTGGTAGACCCAGGCGCCGAAGCCCACGATCATCACGACTCCGAGGAACGCGAGCCATGCGACGAGCGCCGAATTCGGGTGACGCAGCGACGTCCCGCGGCCGCCGGCGGCGACTCCGGCCCTCACAGCCCGCGCCTCCGGCGCGGCGGCAGGAACCAGACCTTCGGCTCCGTGCCCCGCTCCTCGAGCAGCCGCTCACCCTCGCGGTCGCGGACCAGCTGGTTGACGCGGCTCTCGGGGTCCGCCACATCGCCGAAGATCCGGGCCTGGGCGGGGCACGACCAGACACACGATGGGACCTGGCCGTCGGCGAGGCGGTGGACGCACATCGTGCACTTCTCGACGGTCCCGACCGGCCGCGGCGGGACCATCCCGGTATCGAAGTCGGTCGGCCGGTCCGGCGCTCCCCAGTTGAACGTCCGGACCCCGTACGGGCAGGCAACCATGCAGTAGCGACACCCGATGCAGCGCTCCGAATCCTGGAGGACGAGGCCGCCGTCGCCGTGGTACGTCGCACCCACGGGACAGACCTTGACGCACGGGGCGTTGTCGCAGTGCTGGCAGGCGAGCGGCAGCCAGTGCATCTCGAGCCGGCCGTGGTCGGCCGTCGGCGTGTCCAGCGCCTCCCCCTCGGTGAGGATCCGGTTCCACCACATCCCGAGCGGGACGTCGTTCTCGCTCTTGCAGATGACGCCGCACGACCAGCAGCCGATGCACCGCTCCTGGTCGACGACCATCCCCCAGCGCGGCGCATTGGAGTGCGGCCCGACCTCGCCGTAGCGGCGCGACGCCTCCGGCAGGCCGGCGATCGGATCGACCGGTTCAGCCATCGACGCCTCCTGGAGGCGCCGCCCCGGCCGGCACTGCCGCGGCCGCCACGCTGGCCCCGACCTTCTCGACCTCGCAGCGGCAGTCCTTCCAGCCGGTCGAGGGCGACCACATGTTCGCGACGAAGTGGACCTCGTGGATCGGGTTGACCTCCGACGAGGTGAGCTCGTTCACGCCCTTGCCCGCGCCGAAGTAGCGCGACCACCAGCCCTCGGGCAGCGTGGCCGTGCCCCGCCCCGCCGCCTCGGACACATGGGCCCAGGCCTCGAGGCTGCCGCGGGTGTTGTGGACGCGAATCGGGTCGCCGTCGCCGATGTCCCGGGCGGCCGCGTCATCCGGGTGGAGGAGGACCGTGGGCCGGCCGCCGTGGATCTCGGCGAGCCAGGCGTTGTTCGAATAGGTCGAGTGGATCCGCCACTTGCTGTGCGGCGAGAGCAGGACGAGCGGCCAGTCCGCCGGATCGTGGATCCCGTCGTCGTACGGCTCCCGGTGGGTCGGCACCTGCTCGCCGAGCTCGAGAAACCGCGCCTCCTCCTTGTAGAACTCGATCCGGCCCGTGGGGACGAACGCGGCCGTGGCCTCGAGCGGCGCGGGGAGGGATCGCGGCGGGAACGGCTCGAGGTCGCGGATCTGGGCGAGGAACGGGATGTCGGGATCGGGGACGCGGAGGCGGACCGGGCCCGCCCTGAGGTGGTCGAGCGTGATTCCCTCCGTCGGACCGCCCGGGCCGCCGCCCGCCTCGAGGATCTGGCGGATCGCCTCGTCCTCGTCGATGTCGAACCACTCGGCGGCGAGGGCCGGGTCGATCCGCCGGACGATCTCGCGCCAGATCGCGACCTCCGAGCGGGATTCGCCGACCGGGGCGATCGCCGCCTGCTGGAGCTGAAGGAACGGATGGAGTGGCGTCGCGGTCAGGTCGGTCTTCTCGTACCACGTCGTCGCTGGCAGAACGACATCGGCCCAGCGGACGGTGTCGGTCATCTGGTGGTCGACGACGACGATCAGCTCGAGTCCGCGCAGCGTCTCGTGGAGACGGTTCACGTCCGGCGACTGGAGGAACATGTTCGCGAACGTGCAGACGAGCGCCTTGAAGCCGGCCGCGGGGTACGGCACCTTCGGGTGCATCGTGGGGGTCCGGCCGCGGACGAAGTAGATGCTCGGCACGACCGGCGCCTTCGTCCCGCCGGGGCTCCACCAGGGCGAGGTGTCGACCCGGACCCTGTACTGGCCGACGTACACGGAGTAGCCGCCCCCCGACCGCCCGATGTTCCCGGTGACGGCCGACAGCAGGGCGAAGGCTCGCCCGGTGAGGTCGCCGTGGAACCAGTGGTTCGCGCCGCCGCCCATCAGGATGGCCGCCGGCTTCTCTGCGGCGAACGCGCGGGCGAGCGAGACGACGCTCGCCGCCGGAACGCCCGTCACCGCCTCGACCCGCTCCGGCGTCCAGCGGTCCACCTCGTCGCGAACGTGGCCGAACGAGGGCCTGGCCGCGATGGCGGCGCCGCCGGATCGGGGGACCGCGACCTGTCCGTCGAGGGCCACGGTCGCGAGCCCGCCGGGCGGCCCGAGCCGCTCGGTGCCGACGATGATCGGCTCCTCCCGGGCGGGGTCCCAGGCGACGAAGCGGTCGGGCGCGTCGGCGGCGATGCCTTCGACGAGGTCGCGCTCCCGGAGACGGCGACCGGTATCGGCGCGGACGAGGAGCGGCGCGTCGGTATAGGCCCGCAGAAACGCCTCATCGGCCGCTCCGTGGGCGAGGATCTGGCGGACGAGGCCGAGCGCGAGGGCGGCGTCGGTGCCCGGCTTCGGCTGGAGCCACGCGTCGGCCTTCGCGGCGGTCCCGGAGAAGACCGGGTCGACGACGACGAGGCGGGCGCCGCGTTCGACCGCGTCCCAGATGAAGTGGACGTCGGGGATGCGGGTCTCGACAGGGTTCGCCCCGACGAGCAGGAGGAACCGGCTGTTCGCCCAGTCCTTCGCCTCGTGCTCCGCGTTCTGGACGCCGAACGTGATCGGCATGCCCATCGGCAGGTCGCCGTTGAAGTCGAAGCTCGTCCCGTGGCTCATCCCGAGCAGCGCGCAGGCCCGGTAGTTCGCGCCCTTCTGCACGTAGCCCGAACCGGGCACCTGGCCGAAGACGTGGATGCTGTCCCAGCCGTGCTCCTCGCCGATGCGGCGCAGATCGCCGGCGATTTGATCGAGCGCCTCTTCCCAGGTCGCCGGGCGGAACTCGCCGCTGCCCCGATCGCCGGTCCGCACGAGCGGGGTCAAGATCCGGTCGGGGCCGTGGACCTGGAGGTGATAGCTGAGGCCCTTCATGCAGCCCCGCGGGTTGTAGGCGGCGTCGGGATAGTCGGCGGCCTGCTGGATCTTCACGATGCGCTCGTCGCGGACGAACGCGAGCTGGCCGCAGGAGCCCGTGCAGTTGGGCGAACATGTCGTGCGGACGATTCGATCCACGGGCAGCGAGCCGGTCGGCGTGCGGCGCTGGGGCCCGAGGATGCCAGCCCCGATCCAGCCGCCCGCGGCCGCACCGGCGACCGCCCCGACGGCGAGGCCGCCCTTGAGGACGTCGCGACGACGGACCGGCATCAGCGCTCGCTCCGGCTCACCGGCGGAGCGGCCGCGCAGGACGGGCTCAGCATCGTGTGGTCGGCCGCGCCGCAGCGCCCGCAGCGTCCGGCCGACGAACCGCTGGCCGCGGGCCGGAAGAGCGGCGCCCCGCGCTCGATCCCCTGGACGAGGCGATCGGCGGCGACCGCGAGGGGCGCGGTCACGAGCGCGGCGAGGAGCCCCCGACGGGTGATCTCGGGCACGCCGGTCCTCCGAGCTGAGCGTTCGCTCCCGAGTGTCCCCGCGCCACGGTCCCGGGCGGCAGTGCGGGAGGTCACGAATCGCCGGGCCCTCCGGCGCCGACCGGGATCGCACCGGCCGGCCCCCCGCGCTGCCGGCTTCAGCCGTCGGGCATCGGAACCCGGATCCCCCGTTCGCGCGCGACCTCGGCGGCTCGCTCGTAGCCAGCGTCGACGTGGCGCAGGACGCCGGTCGCCGGGTCGGTCGTGAGGACCCGTTCGAGCTTCTCCGCGGCGAGGTCAGTGCCGTCGGCGACGACGACCATCCCGGCATGCTGGCTGAAGCCGATGCCGACCCCGCCGCCGTGGTGGATCGAGACCCACGTTGCGCCGGCCGCGGTGTTCACGAGCGCGTTGAGGAGGGGCCAGTCGGCGATCGCGTCGGAGCCGTCGGCCATTGCCTCGGTCTCCCGGTTCGGCGAGGCGACCGAACCGGCGTCGAGGTGGTCGCGGCCGATGACGATCGGCGCCGACACCTCGCCGTTCGCGACGAGGCGGTTGAACTCGAGGCCGGCCCGGGCCCGCTCGCCGTAGCCAAGCCAGCAGATCCGGGCCGGCAGGCCCTGGAACGGAACCCGCTCGGCGGCCAGCGTGATCCACCGGCGCAGCCCGACGTCGTCGGGGAAGAGCTCGAGCACGGCCCGGTCGGTCCGGGCGATGTCGGCGGGATCGCCGGACAGGGCGGCCCAGCGGAACGGCCCGCGGCCCTCGCAGAACTGGGGCCGGATGTAGGCCGGCACGAAGCCCGGGTAGGCGAAGGCGTCGGCGACGCCCGCGTCGTGGGCCTGGGCCCGCAGGTTGTTGCCGTAGTCGAAGGCGACCGCTCCGGCGGCCCGGAACGCGAGGATCGCCCGGACATGGTCGGCCATCGAGCCCATCGCGCGGCGAACGTACTCGTCCGGCATGCCCCGGCGCAGCTCAAGGGCATCGGCGAGGCCGATCTCGGCCGGGACGTAGCCTCCGAGCGCATCGTGGGCCGAGGTCTGGTCGGTGACGACGTCGAATCGTTCGCCGTCGGCGGCCCAGGCCGGCTCGATCTCGGCCGCGTTGCCGACGAGCGCGATGGAAACTGCCTCGGCCTCGCGCGCCGCCGCCCGGGCCCAGCCGAGCGCCTCGGCCGGATCGGACGTCAGCCGGTCGACGTAGCCGATCTCGAGGCGGCGCCGCGCCCGCGCCGCGTCGACCTCGATCGCGAGGCAGACGCCTTCGTTCATCGCGACCGCGAGGGGCTGCGCGCCGCCCATCCCGCCGAGACCCGCCGTCAGGACGATTCGTCCCCGGAGCGATCCGTCGAAGTGCCGCCGGGCAAGCTCGGCGAACGTCTCGTAGGTCCCCTGGAGGATGCCCTGGGTCCCGATGTAGATCCACGAACCGGCCGTCATCTGCCCGTACATCGTCAGGCCCCGCCGCTCGAGGTCGCGAAACACGTCCCAGGTCGCCCAGCGCCCGACGAGGTTCGAGTTCGCGATCAGGACCCGCGGCGCCCAGGCATGGGTCCGCAGGACGCCGACGGGCTTGCCGGACTGGACGAGGAGGGTCTCGTCGTCACCGAGCCGGCGGAGCTCGGCGACGATCGCGTCGAAGGCCGCCCAGCTCCGGGCAGCCCGTCCGGTGCCGCCGTAGACGACGAGCCGATCGGGGTCCTCGGCGACCTCGGGGTCGAGGTTGTTCATGAGCATCCGGAGGGCCGCTTCCTGGCCCCAGCCGCGGCAGGTCAGCTGCACGCCGCGCGGCGCCCGGACCGGCCGTGGACCAGCGTCGACGTTCATCTGCCGATGGTAGGGGCGGCGGTCGCTCGCCGGGACGTCCACGCCCCGTTCCGCGACGCCGCGATCGTCGCGGCGAGGGCCCGGACGCCGGCGTCGACATCCCGCTCATCGATCTGGCCGTAGCCGAAGATGACCCCGAGCTGTCGGTCGGGCCCCTCGCCGCGCCAGGCGAACTCGTCGAGTCCGACGCCAGCGGCGGCGGTCGCCTGACGGAACGCAGCCACGTCGGTGTCGGGCGGAAGCCACACGAGGACGTGGAGCCCAGCCGACGCGCCGACCGGTTCGAGCTCCGGGAGGTGCCGGCCGAGCGCCTCGAGCAGGGCGTCGCGGCGGCGCCGGTAGATCGGGCGCATCCGGCGGAGGTGCCGGTCGAGCTCGCCGCGGGAAAGGAAGTCCGCAAACGCGAGCTGCTCGAGCGCCGGGGAACCGAGATCGATCGCCTTCTTGGCGGCGGCCAGCTCGTCGGCGAGGCGGCTTGGAACCACCATCCAGCCGAGCCGGAGGCCGGGTGCGAGGATCTTGCTCGCCGAACCTACGTAGACGACGCGTTCGGGCTCCAGGCCCTGGATCGCCCCGATCGGCTCGCGGTCGTAGCGGAACTCCGCGTCGTAGTCGTCCTCGACGATGACTGCCCCGCGCTCGGCAGCCCACGCGACGAGTGCCGCCCGGCGGTGGGGCGGCAGCACCCCGCCGGTCGGGTACTGGTGGGCCGGCGTGACGAGGACCGCGTCGGCGCCGGCGCGCGCGAGGAGCTCGACCCGCATCCCGGCGTCGTCGACGGGGATCGGTACGGGTTCGAGGCCGGCCTCCGCGATCGTCCGGCGGGCCTCGAGCTGACCCGGATCTTCCATCGCCATTCGCCGGGCACCGGCCGACTTCAGGACGCGGCCGACGAGGCGCAGTCCCTGGGTGAACCCGGTGCAGATGACGACGTCGGCCGGGTCGGCGCACGTTCCGCGGACGCGGTTGAGGTACGAGGCGAGCGCGTCCCGCAGTTCGGGCACGCCGTGCCCGCCGATGTACCCGAGCCGTTCGCTCGGCGCCTCGTTGAGGACCCGGCGGAGCGACCGGAGCCACAAGTCGCGCGGGAAGAGGTCGACATCCGGGCGGCCCGGCCGGAAGTCGAACGGGAAGCGCTCCGACTCGGGCAGTGCCCGACGGACGGGCTCCGGCGCAGCCGCCCGGGAGACCCGGGTGGCACCGCCCGGCCGACTGGCCAGATAACCCTCCGCGACGAGCTGCTCGTACGCCTCGACGACGATGCCGCGCGAGACCCCAAGCTGACGGGCGAGGGACCGGCTCGATGGCAGGGTCGCGTCGGGCGGCAGGCGGCCGCTGCGGATCCCGTCGCGCAGCTGCCGCTCGAGCTGGCGATGAAGCGGCGACCCGTTCGCTCGGTCGAGCGGGACAAACAGCTCCAGGTCCGAACTGGTCCTTGATCCGGCCATCGAACCGGACCTTACCAGAGGACCGCTCATACGGGAAACTCTGCCCATCGAACTCGATCCGCGAACGAACCGGAGAACTCCCGATGGATGCCCTCAGCCTCGCCGCCGCGGCCTTCGCGATCGTCGCCGGCCTTGCCGCCTTCGACTGGCTCGCGGGCCGCTACGGGACCGACTCCCGCGACCGCATCGGCGACGACCGTCGCCGGTCCGCCGGCATCTGACCGGCGCCACGAGGATCCACCCCGTGAACGACTACATCCTTCACAGCCTCGCGTTCGAGCGAGCGGCCGATCTGCTCCGCGAGGCGGAGCGCGAGCGCCTCGCCCAAACGGCTCGCCGGGCGACCCGTAACGGCGCGCAGGCCGTTCGGGCCCGTCCGGCGGCGAGGCCGCTCCAGGGCCCCTCCGCTCGACTGACCACCCGCGAGACCGAGCCTTCCGCGGCATGCTGACCTGGGCAGACCTCGAGAGCGCGGCACCCGACCTCGCCGCGGCCGGCCGCCGGCTCATCGAGCGCGACGGAGCCGGGCAGGCCCTCCTCGCCACGGTCCGTGGCGACGAGCCGCCGCGGATCCACCCGATCGACCTCGCGATCGTCGACGGGCGGCTCGTGGCGTTCCTGCTCGCGTCGGCGAAACGGTTCGATCTCGAACGGGATGGGCGGTATGCGCTCCACGCCCACCAGGACCCGGCAGCGCCGAGCGAGTTCCTGGTCCGCGGCCGGGCACGGCGAATCGACGATCCGGCGATCCGGGCGCCCATCGCCGCCGGCTGGTCGTTCGAGGTGGACGAGACCTACGATCTCTACGAGTTCGGCGTCGCGTCTGCGCTGCTCGGCGAACGGGCAGCGGACGAGTGGCCGCCTCGCTACACCCGCTGGCCGTCGAGGGACGCGACGGAGCGTCGGCGATAGGGCGACCCCCGCGGCCGCCTCGGTCGACCGTTCGTGGTACTGTGGCTCGGTCACCTCGTCGGCTGCGGCCGGCGGGGTTTCGTGCTTTCCGGGGTCCGGTAAAGCACGCCAGCGCGAACGGCGAAGGTCGCCTTGAACGCGGCTCATCGGAGACCGAGTCAGATGACAGCCGACACCCCGACCGCGGCGGGTCGCCCCGAACCGGACGCGCCCGCCTCCGCCTACCCGAAGGCCTGGCTGGCCGAACATCTCGCCGAGGAGCGCAAGGCGAGCGCCCTGCTCGGCGAGATTCGCGAGGTCGTCTTCGGCGCTCAGGACGGTCTCGTGTCGACGCTGGCCGTCGTGGCGACAGTCGCCGGAGCATCCGGGCAGGCCTTTCCGATCGTGGTCGCGGGCATCGCGACGGGGCTGGCCGGCGTGTTCTCGATGGCGGCCGGCGAGTACATCGGCTCCAAGAGTCAGCGCGAGATCTACGACGCCCAGGTTGCGAACGAGCGGACGGAGGTCGAGGAGCGTCCCGGCGAGGCCGAGGCCGAGGTCGCCTACATGCTCGCGGAGGAGGGCCTCGGCGACGAGGATGCCGCCCGAGTCGCGGCGCTCATGGCCCGCCACCCGGACGTCCTGTTGCGGACGATGGTGAGCAAGGAGCTCGGGATCCAGGTGGACGACGAGCACGGCAGCGTGCTCCAGGGAGCGCTGCTCATGGGCGCCGCCTTCGGAGCGGGCGCCCTCGTCCCGGTCCTCCCATTCCTGCTGCTTCCCGTGGGACCGGCGCTGCCGGTCTCGGCCGTCGCGACGGGCGGAGTCCTCTTCGGGATCGGCGTCGTCAAGAGCCGCTGGACGCATCGGTCGGCCCTGAGCTCGGGGTTCGAGGTGCTCATGCTCGCCGTCGCTGCCGGAGTCGCGGGTTACCTCTTCGGGACGGTGATGCCGGGCCTGCTCGGGGTCGCCGGCATCAGCGCCTGATCCGGCTCGAGCGCATGCCCGTCGGTCAGGCGCGGGCGGCGCCGTCCTCGAGGGCGACCGGCACGACCGCGCCGTCCACGTAGCGGAAGCCGCCAAGGTGAAGGTGGTTGGGGTCGAGCGCCTCCCACTCGTCGGCGAGCCAGGCGGCGAACTCGCGGTCGACGTCGGCCGGGAGGGCGATGAGGACATCGCGCATCGGCGCCAGCAGCAGGCACGGTCCGGCCCCGAGAATCCAGGAGAGCCGGTCAGGGATCAGCAGGGTGGCGGACGCGATTCCGACCCGCGACTGGAAGACACCGATCGGGACGTCGCCGATGTGGTCGTGGAGCACCCGCTCCGGGCCGCAGTCGTCGGCCAACCGGCGGAGGTTCGCGAGTCCGGTCGCGACGAGCGTGGCCCGATCGATCGGCCACGATTCGAGGAGATCCGAGCCGATGTGGGTGAGAGCCGGACCGATGTCGATCGCAAAGCTCACGAGGATGCCCGGCGGCAGGACCGTCCGGACGAGGTCGAGGTCCGGTCCCGGAAACGGCCGGACACGGGGCAGGACGGGAACGATCTGGTCGCGGACCTTCTTCCACGGCAGGTCCGGATCGAGCCGATCGAGCGCCGCGAGCACCTCGTCCGGAGTCGCGCTGACCACGCCACCGCCAAGGCGAGGGCCCTCGAACATCCGCACCCGCAACCCGTTGCGGAGCGTGGCGTGCGGCCGGAGGCCGCGGCCCTGGCGCCGCTGGGGCTTACCTTTTACCATCGCACGACACTACGCCCGGGCGCTCACCCGCCGGTCGACGGCGTCTTCACCGCCGCTTAGCTGCCCGCCGTCTGGCTGGCCGCTCCTTCTCGGACCTCCGTCAGCCGCCGGTCGAGGAACGCCCGCTCGGCCTCGTTCGCGGTGAGCTCTCGGGCCCGGGCGTATGCGGCCGCCGCCTCCTCGGCGCGGCCGAGGCGGCGAAGGAGGTCGGCCCGCGCCGCGTGCAAGTAGGGGTAGTCGTCGAGCTGGCCCGACGCGGCTGCCGCCTCGACGAGCCCGAGGCCGACCTCGGGGCCCGAGGCCATCGCGACCGCGACCGCCCTGTTGAGCTCGACGACCGGCGACGGGGCCGCCCGCCACAGGGCGCCGTACAGCGCCGCGATCTGGGCCCAGTCCGTCTCATCGGTCGATTCGGCATCGTCGTGGAGGGCGGCGATCGCTGCCTGGAGCTGGTACGGCCCGACCCTCTTCACCCGAAGCGCCCGGTCGAGCAGCTCCCGGCCCTCGTCGATCTTCGCCCGGTCCCAACGACTCCGGTCCTGGTCGTCGAGGAGGACCAGCTCGCCGGCCGGACCGACACGAGCGTCACGACGGGTATCGTGGAGAAGCATCAGAGCGAGGAGGCCGAGGACCTCCGGCTCATCGGGCATGAGCGTCGCGAGGACGCGGGCCAGGCGGATCGCCTCGGCGCACAGCTCGCGGCGGACGAGTCGATCCCCGGCCGTCGCGCCGTAGCCCTCGTTGAAGACCAGGTAGAGCACACGGAGCACCCCGTCGAGCCGCTCGGGCAGGTCGTGGTCGGGTGGGACGCGGTACGGGATCGCCGCGTCGCGGATCTTGCGCTTCGCCCGGACGAGGCGCTGGGCGAGCGTGGGCTCCGGGACCAGGAACGCCCGAGCGATCTCCGGCGTCGTCAGCCCGCCGAGCGTCCGCAGGGTCAGGGCGACCCGAGCGTCCATCGCGAGGGCCGGGTGGCAGCAGGTGAAGATCAGCCGCAGCCGATCGTCGACGATCGGGCTCATCCCGGCCTCGCTCTCGAATGATTCGTCGGGATCGACCACCGCGAGCTCCGCGGCCGCCGCCGCCTCCCGGCGCAGTAGCTCCTCCTTGTGGGCGAGCCGCTGCCGGCGTCGGAGCCGGTCGATCGCGCGATTGCGAGCGGTCGTCGTGATCCACGCCCCGGGGTTGTCCGGGACGCCCCGCGTCGGCCAGGTTTCCATCGCGGCGACGAACGCCTCCTGGACGGCCTCCTCGGCGAGGTCGAAGTCGCCGAGGACCCGGATCAGCGTCGCGACCGCCCGCCCCGACTCTTCGCGGAACAGGCGGTCGACGACGACCCGGGGATCCCCCCGGCCGATCACGTCAGGGCCAGCTCAGCCGGCCGAGCCGACGGCCTCGGCGGCCGTCGATTCGTCGGCCCCGAACTCCCAGACCGGCCTGATCTCGATCGAGCCGCGCTTGGCGCCCGGAATCTTCGCGGCCACCTCGATCGCCTCGTCGAGGTCTCGGGCCTTGACCAGGTAGAAGCCGCCGAGTGCCTCCTTCGTCTCGGCGAACGGCCCATCGGTCGTGATCGTCCGGCCGTCCCGGACGCGGACGGTCGTCGCGGTGGCGGTCGGCTGAAGCGCCTCGGCGGACTCGTACAGGCCCCGGTCCCGGACCTCCTGGGTGAATGCGTTGTAGGCCGCCATCTCGGCCTGGATCTGATCGTCGGGCGGCTGCTCGTCGGCCTCGGGCCCGTAGATCAGGAGCAGGTAGCGCATCGGATGCCTCCTCGTTCGTCGGTCCGCCGGGCGGCGGTCCTCGACTCCACGACGAACGCGGACCGGCGAAATCGACAGTCATCATCAGGCTCCCGCCTCCGGGCTGTCGAGCGGGTCGCCGGTCCGTCCGGACCGGTCGACCGGCGACGTCCGATATCGTTGCCGCCACGGACCCGGCACGGACCCGCGTTCGTCCAGCACACCCCCGGCCGCCGGGAGGAGCCATGGACCACGAGCCCGTACTCATCACGACGATCGCCATCGGCCTGACGGCCGCCTTCATCGGCGGCCTCGTCGCGAGGCGGCTCCGCCTGCCGGCGATCGTCGGCTACATCCTCGCCGGGATCGCCGTCGGGCCGTTCACCCCGGGCCTGATCGCCGACACCGAGGTCGCGACTGAGCTCGCGGAGATCGGCGTGATCCTGCTGATGTTCGGCGTCGGGATCCACTTCTCGATCCGCGACCTGCTCGCCGTCAAAGGCATCGCGATTCCCGGCGCGATCGTCCAGAGCACCGTCGCGACCGTGCTCGGAATCGGGCTCGGGGTCGCGCTCGGGTGGGGCCTCGGCGGCGGACTCGTCCTCGGGCTCGCCCTTTCGGTCGCAAGCACCGTCGTCCTCCTCCGCGCGCTGACCGAGCGCGGCGAACTCGACACGCCGCAGGGTCGGATCGCGGTGGGCTGGCTCATCGTCGAGGACATCTTCACGGTGATCGTCCTCGTCCTCCTGCCGAGCATCGCGCCGCTCCTCGGCGGCGATGGCCGGGAGGCACCGGCCGGCGACGTCGGTTTCGGGCCGCTCGTCACCGTGGCGATCGCGCTCGGCAAGGCGGGGCTCTTCGCCGGACTCATGATCGTGGTGGGAACGCGGGTCGTGCCGTGGCTGATGCTCGTCGTCGCCCGCGAAGGCTCGCGTGAGCTGTTCACCCTGTCGGTCCTCGCAATCGCCCTCGGCATCGCCGCGGCCGCAGCGGCGGTGTTCGACGTCTCGTTCGCGCTCGGTGCGTTCCTTGCCGGTCTCGTCGTCGGCGAGTCCGACATGAGCCATCAGGCCGCCGCCGACGCCGTCCCGCTGAGCGATGCGTTCGCCGTGCTCTTCTTCGTCTCGGTCGGCATGCTGGTCGATCCCGCGTTCCTGATCAGCAACCCGCTGCCCGTCCTGACCGTCGTCGTACTGGTGATCGTCGCCAAGTCGGTCGCGGCGTTCGCGATCACCGTCGTCCTCGGCTATACGAGCCGGATCGCGCTGACGATCTCGGCGGCGTTGGCCCAGATCGGTGAGTTCTCGTTCATCCTCGGCTCGGTCGGCCTGTCCCTCGGGCTCATTCCGACGGAGGCCTTCCAGCTGATCGTCGGCGGCAGCCTGATCACGATCGCCCTGAACCCGGTCGCATTCCGGCTCGTCGAGCCGCTCGATGCCCGGCTCCGGTCCTCGCGCCTGCTCCAGGAGCTGAACCGGCGCCACGCCGGCGGACTGGAGCGCCTGCCCGACGAGCGGCGGGCCGCGCTGCGCCAGCACGCGGTCCTCGCCGGCTACGGGCGTGTCGGTCGGGCCGTGGCTGGGACGCTCGAGCGGCGCGGCTTCACGTTCGTCGTCGTCACCCTCCAGCGGGACGAGGTGGACCGGCTCAGGTCGCGAGGCATCCCGGCCATCTACGGCGACGCCGCGATCGCCGAGGTCCTCGAGCAGGCCAACCTGGAGCAGGCGAAGCTCGTCATCGTCGCGACGTCCGATCCGGCCGAGACGATCCTCGTCGTCGAGCGCGTCCGGACGCTCAACCCGCGGGTCGAGATCGTCGCGCGAACCCACAGCGACGCCGAGGCCGCCCGCCTGCGCGGGCTGAGCGGCAAGGTCCAGGCGATCCACGGCGAGCGCGAGCTGGCCGTGCAGATGGCCCGGTACTCGCTCCGCCGGTTCGGCGTCAGCGCCGCCGAAGCGGAGTCGATCGCCCAGGGCCTTCGCGGTCGAGGCGCGCTCCCGCCGGCACCGCCGCGCGGGCCGTCGAGGATCGCGGGCGCATGGGCCGACCTCGCCCGCCGGGTGCGCGGCGGACGCGCCGGTGACGCGGACGAGGAGCGGGACTCGGCGGCCGCCTCGGCGCCCCGGGCTGCCGGAGCCGCAGAGCCTGCCGGGCCGCCCCGGCCTGCCGGCGCCGAACCGCCGCGACCAGAGACCTAGCCACCGGCAGGTATCGTGTCGCGATGGCGACGCGCAAGGAGATTCTCGAGATCGCCGGCCGCGAGGTCTCGATCTCCAATCCCGACAAGCTCTACTTCCCGACCGCCGGCTACACCAAGATGGATCTGGTCGGTTACTACCTCGCGGTCGCCGACGGGGCGCTGCGGGGAATCGCCGGCCGACCGATGGCCCTCAAGCGGTTCGTCGACGGCGCCGAAGGCGAGGCGTTCTTCCAGAAGCGGGCGCCCGACAACCGGCCCGAATGGCTGCGGGTGGCGACGCTGACGTTCCCGTCGGGGCGGACGGCCGACGAGATCGTCGTCGACGACGCGGCCGGACTCGCCTGGGTCGTGAACCTCGGCTGCATCGACCTGAACCCGCACCCGGTCCGGGCCGAGGACCTCGACCACCCCGACGAGCTGCGGGTCGATCTCGACCCCGTGCCCGGCGTGCCATGGTCGCAGATCCGGGAGGTCGCGCTCGTCACCAGGGAGACGCTCGAGGCGGTCGGACTCGTCGGCTGGCCGAAGACGTCGGGATCGCGGGGGATCCACATCAACGTCCGGATCGAGCCGCGCTGGACCTACCCCGAAGTGCGCCGAGCGGCCCTGGCCCTGGCCCGCGATGTCGAACGGCGGGCCCCGACGATCGCCACGTCCAAGTGGTGGAAGGAGGAGCGCCACGGCGTCTTCCTGGACTACAACCAGAACGCGAAGGACCGCACGGTCGCCTCGGTCTATTCGGTCCGCCCGACGAAGGACGCCCGCGTCTCGATGCCGCTGCGCTGGGCGGATGTGGGCGATGTCGAGCCGGAGGACTTCACCCTCGCGACCGTTCCGGCGCTGTACCGCGAACGGGGCGACGCGGGGGCCGGCATCGACGACGCTGCGGGTTCCCTCGAGGCGCTCCTCGAGCTCAGCGCGCGCCACGAGGCGGAGGGCCTCGGCGACGCTCCGTGGCCGCCGAACTACGCGAAGCAGGCCGGCGAGCCGCCGCGCGTCCAGCCGTCCCGCAAGCGCCGGCCGGATGCGGAGTACGAGCCGGGCCGGGGCGAAGCGGGCGGCCCGCCGCCGGAGGTCCGGGCGGTGCGCGAGGCGGCGGTGAAGGCCGGCGATCCGAACGCCGGCCTGCCGACCGAATGGGAGGGCACGCGCCCGACGCCGACCGGGCGGCGGCGCACGAACATCCCGGTCATCGAGATCTCGCGGGCGGCGAAGAAGGCCGAGGCGCTCGAGGGCCTGGAGCGCTGGAAGGCCCGCCACCCCGACGCCGCGAAGCACCTCGAGCCGGCCGACGTGCTCGTCGACGGCATGCGCGGCCGGTCCTCGCTCTGGTACCGCGTCCGGGTCAACCTCATCCACGTCCCGGAAGCCGACCGGCCGCCGCAGGAACCCCTCGACCCGGACTACGACCCGTGGGAGGGCTACGAGTGGCCGGATCGGAGCGGCCAGCTTGAGCGGGCGCCGCGAAAGAAGCGAGCCGACGCGTGAGAACCGCCATGCGTCACGTGACAGGCGCCGTTGCCTGATCGATCCCACCGGTCAGATTCGGTCGTTACGGCCGCCAGCCGCCCTCCAGCTGACGATTCGATCGGCGCCACCGGACAGGGACGCCGCTGGAACACGCCGTCGGAGCCCAACCCG
>DASTVH010000401.1:0-12591 GCA_035759195.1 Candidatus Limnocylindrales bacterium | reverse complement strand
CAAGCCCGACCTCACGTTCTCGGACGGCACGCCGCTCACCGGCGAGGACGTCGTCCGAAGCTGGCTTCGGATCGCCGACCCGGACGCCCCGTCCCCGCTCGTCTCCCTGATCGGCGACGTCGAGGGCGCCCTCGCCTACGCGCGGGGCGAGGCGGAGGCAACCGACGTCGGCCTGAGCGCCGACGGCCTCGACGTCGAGGTTCGCCTCGTCCGGCCCGCGACCGACTTCGTCTCGATCGTCGCAAGCCCCACGTTCGCCGTCGTCCCGCCCGCGATCGACGACGACCCGGCGGCCCTGCTGCCGGGCAGCTTCGTCGGCAGCGGCGCCTACGTCCTGCAGGCCGCCGACGGCGCGAAGACGACGCTGACCGCGAACGAGCGCTACTGGGCCGGCCCCCCGGCGATCCCGACCATCGAGATGGTCCACGACATCGGCGGGCGCAGCCCCGTTGCCGCGTTCGAGGAGGGCGACCTCGACCTGACCGGCATCTTCAGCTTCGACGCGACCTGGATCGCGTTCGACGCGGCCCTCGGCCCCCAGCTGCGACAGGGCAACTCGATGTCCGTCAACTACTACGGCTTCGACACGACGCGGCCGCCGTTCGACGATGTCCGGGCCCGGCAGGCGTTCACCCGGGCCGTGGACTGGCGCCGCCTGGTTCCGCTCGTCGCCGGCGAGACGGCCTCGCTTGCGACGAGCATGGTGCCGCCGGGTATCCCCGGCCGGAGCGAGGAGGACTTCCTGCCGCCGTACGACCCGGACGGCGCCCGCGAGCTGCTCGCCGACGCCGGCTACCCGGGCGGCCGGGGCTTCCCGGAGATCACGTTCCGGACCTTCGGCGGGGCCTACGACGCGGCCGTCGTGGTGGAGGTCGAGCGCGAGCTGGGCATCGACGTCGCCTACGAGACGATGACCGGCGACTACTTCGGCCGCCTCGCGATCGATCCGCCGAACATCTGGTCGATGGGCTGGGTCGCCGACTACCCCGGCCCGAACGACTTCCTCGGGATCCTGCTCGGCACCGGGTCGTCGAACAACTACGGCGGCTGGAGCTCGCCCGCGTTCGACGCCGCGATCGCCGACGCCCTCGAGACGGCAGACCCCGACGAGGCCCGGGCCGCGTTCGATCGGGCCGAGGAGATCGTCCGCGACGAGGCGCCGGTCGTGCCGCTGTCGTACGACGTCGAGTGGACGCTCGCCCGGACCGGCCTGCTCGGCGCCCACGAGAACGGGATGGGGATCGTCCGAATGGCGGGCCTGGCGTGGGACGAGTGACGACAGACCGGCGCCGCTGGAGCGTCGCCGTCGCGTTCCTTCTCGCGCTCTCCGCCGCGCTGCCGGCAGCGGGATCGGTGGCGGCCGCCGACCCGGTCGAGTTCGGCCGGCCGAGCGCCTCGTCCGCCTATGGCGAGTCGCTCGAGTTCGTCCAGCCGGTCGAGCTGCCGGCCCGCGCGGACCGGGTCGAGATCCTTCTCGAGACGCCCGGCGCGGCGGGCCCGTCGGTCGTCGAAGTGGAGCCGCCCGGAGGCAGCGGAGCCCGGGAGCTGACCTTCGAGATGGAGCTCGCCGACGGCCACATCGTCCCGAACACGACATTCACCGCACGCTGGCGGATCACCGACGACGACGGCGTGGTCTCGGTCGGTCCTGAGGTGACTCACATCTACGCCGACGACCGCGTCGACTGGCGAACGGTCGAAGGCGACATCGTCCGCGTCCACTGGTACGAGGGCAGCGACGGCTTCGGAGAACGGGCGCTCCAGATCGGCGAGCGGGCCGTCGAGGAGACCGCGGCGCTCCTCGGCGTCACCGAGACCGAACCCATCGACTTCTACGTCTATGCCGACCAGGAGACGTTCTACGGTGCGCTCGGACCGGGGACCCGGGAGAACGTCGGCGGCCAGGCCCACTCCGACATCCGGACGCTCTTCGCGCTCATCACGCCCGGCGAGATCGACGCGGGCTGGGTCGAGGTCGTCATCCCCCACGAGCTCGTCCATCTCGTGTTCGCGACCGCGATCGACAACCCCTACCATGCACCCCCCCACTGGCTGAACGAGGGCCTCGCGGTCTACCTGTCGGAGGGGTACGGCGCGTCCGATCGGAACGCCGTCGAGACCGTCGCCCGCGACGGCTCGATCATCCCGCTCGAGGGGCTCGTCGGGGCCTTCCCGACGACGCGCGATCGCTTCTTCCTCGCCTACGCCGAGAGCGTCTCGGCCGTCGACCACATCGTGGCGACCTTCGGTCGCGACGCGCTCGTCGGGCTGATCCGCTCGTATCAGACCGGTGTGACCGACGACGAGGCGTTCGAGGCGGCCCTCGGCGTCGACATGGCCGGCTTCGAGGCCGACTGGCTGCGGAGCGTCGGAGCGAGCGCACCCGTCCGCCACGGCCCCCAGCCCGCGCCGCCAGGGCCGGTCCCCGAGGGCTGGAGCGGCGCCGCGCCGGTCCCGAGCGTGGAGCCGGGGCGATCTCCCCCCGGCTCGACGTCGGCGCCGACGTCGCCGGTCCCCGGTGGGGCGGCGGACACCGGCTCCCTGCTCCCGATTCTCGTCGGCGGCCTGCTCCTCCTGGCGGTCGTCGTCGGCGGTCTGCTGTTCATGCGGCGACGCACGGCCGCCGACGCTCCGCGCCAAGCGTCCGTCCCGCCCGCCGGCTGGATGGAGACGCCGCGGACCTGGGCCCCGGGCTCGACGGACGCCGACCCCGAATCCGGCCGCCAACCATTTCCCGACGGCGCGCCCCGCGGCAGCCCGACCGACGGTGACCCGCCCGCCGATCGACCCGGGCCGTGACCCGGCTCGCCGGCCGGATCCGGGCGATCCCGACCTGGCAGGTCACGCTCGGCATCGCCCTCCTCGCTCTCGGCTTCCTCATCGCCGCCCAGCTCTCGGCCGAGGGCCCGCGAATCCGGTACACGACGCAGGAGCGCTCGCCGCTCGTCGAGACCGCGCTCGAGCTCCAACGTCAGCAGGACGAGCTCAAGGCCGACCTCGTCGATCTCAGCGATCAGCTCGCCCAGCTCGAGCAGCAGGGCCAGGGGACGACCGCGATCGTCCGCGAGCTGAACGCCGAGCTCGAGCAGGCCCGCCTCGCGGCCGGTCTCCTGCCGCTGACCGGGTCCGGCGTCGTGCTCCGCCTCGCCGACTCGACCCATGCGGTCACCGACGGGGCGAACGCGGCTGACTATCTCGTAGCCGCGCGCGACATCCGGACGGTGATCGACGAGCTCTGGCTGGCCGGCGCCGAGGCCATCGCGGTCAACACCGAACGTGTGACGATCTCGACCGGCGTGCTCGACATCGGCCACTCGATCCTCGTCAACCAGGCCTATCTCAGCCCGCCCTACCAGATCGCCGCGATCGGACCGCCCGACCTCTTCGATCAGCTCGGCCTCTCCGAGGGCTGGCGTGAGTTCATCGAGACCCGCCAGGGCACGTTCGGACTCGACATCTCGTTCGCCGAGCCGGAGTCCGTCGACGTGCCGCAGTTCGCGGGCAGCCTCGTCCTGCGCGAATCGCACGCGGTCGCCTCGCCGGGTCCGGTGCCGTGAGCGGCCCGCTCGGCGCACCGCGCAGCCAGCTCCTCGTCGCGTCGGTCGCGTTCATCCTCGGATTGCTGGTCGTCGGCCAGATCAGGGCCCAGACGGGAAGCACCGGCCTCGCCGGGCTTTCGTCCCAGGACCTGACGCTCCTCGTCGCGAACCTGAACACGCGAAACGACCAGATCCGGTCAGAGATCGCGACGGTGGAGCGCCAGCTCGAGGCGCTCGAGCTGGGCGGTTCGCGGGGCGCGAGCTCGATCAGCGAGCTGCGGGCGACGCTCATCCGGATCCGCGCCTGGGCCGGCCTCGATCCGGTCGGCGGCGACGGGGTCACGATCATCGTCCGCGGCCCGCTCGGCGGGCCGGCCGTCGAGGACCTCCTCAACGACCTGCGCAACGCCGGCGCGGAGGCGATCGCGATCGAGGACATCCGGGTCGTGCCGGGCACGGTCATCGGCGGCCAGACCAGCGTGTCGGTCGACGACACCGCCCTGTCCGACCCCTTCTCGATCCGTGCGATCGGGACCCCGGAGTCGCTCATCGGGTCGCTGACGCGGGCCGGCGGCATCGTCGCCCAGATGGCGGCGACCCACCCGGACGTCACGATCGAGATCGTCGACACCCGGGACATGGTCCTGCCGGCCACGGAGCGCGACCTCCTGCCCGACCATGGGCGCCCGCGGCTCTGATACCCTGACCGCCCGAATGACCGACGGACCCGCGCTCGAGCTCTTCCTCGGCGACGTGCTGCGGCTGCGGCGACCCCATCCCTGCGGCGGGAGCGAGTGGCTGGTCGACCGTCTCGGGGCCGACATCGGGCTCCGCTGCCGGCGCTGCAACCGGCACGTCCTCGTCGAACGGCGCAAGATCGAGCGGCGGCTCGTCGGCTTCGTCAGTCGCGGCGATCCGGACCTGACCGCGGCCGTCGCGCCTGCGGCCCCGGGCGTCGCCCCGGCCGAGGATCCCGGATGACCGCGGCCCGCCCCGCCGCCGACGACACCAGCGCGATCGCCGTCTTCCGCAACCGCCCGTTCCTGCTGCTCTGGCTCGCCCAGGCGTTCACCCAGATCGGCGGCAATATGGTCATCTTCGGGCTGACCGTCATCATCTCGAAGTCGACCGGCTCGACGACCGCGGTCAGCGCCCTGATCCTGACGTTCCTCGTCCCGGCCGTCCTGTTCTCGGCCGTGGCCGGCGTCTACGTCGATCGCCTCGATCGGCGCATCGTCCTCATCGTCACCAACGTCCTGCGCGGTTTCGCCTTCATCGGCGTCTTCTTCGTCGGCGACAACCTGCTCGCGATCTACCTGCTGAACATCTTCACCTCGACCGTGACGGTCTTCTTCGCCCCGGCCGAGGCCGCGATGATCCCGCGCCTCGTCCCGAAGCGGCAGCTGCTGCCGGCGAACGGCATCTTCACCCTCACGCTCAACGCCGCGTTCGCCCTCGGCTTCGCGCTCATCGGGCCGCTCGTCGTGAAGATCGCCGGACCCCAGGCGCTGCTCATCCTCGTCGCGGCCTTCTACTTCGTCGCGGCGGGCTTCTGCATCACGCTGCCGGCGTATCCGCCGACGAGCGCCAACGTGATGACGCGCCAGACCGTCAGCGAGACGGAAAAGGCGGTGGAGTCGGTGTTCTGGCAGCTCCGGGAGGGCCTTGCCTACATCCGCGACCACCGCCAGATCAGCTGGTCGCTGACGTACCTGGGGATCGCCGCGTCGCTCGTCGGCGTGCTCGGCGTCCTCGGGCCGAACTTCGCGCTCCGGACCCTCGGCCTCAAGGAGGAGGACTTCGTCGTCGTCGTCCTGCCCCTCGGAGCCGGGATCGTCATGGGCATCCTGCTCCTGAACGCGTACGGCCGCCTCCTCCCGCGCCGGCGGGTCATCGAGTTCGGACTCGTCGCGCTCGGCATCCTCCTGGCCGGGATGGCCCTGTCGGGTCAGATCAGCCGCTTCCTCGCGCGCGCCGAGGCGGCCGCGGGCCTCGTCGACCTGTCGGCCCTGACGTCGCTCCTCGCGATCGTCGTCGTGCTCGCCTTCTTTGCCGGGATCTCCTACGGCTTCGTGGCGATCCCGTCCCAGACCCAGCTTCAGGAGGAGCTGCCCGAGGACGTCCGGGGCCGCGTGTTCGGCGTCCTGAACATGCTCGTCTCGGTGGCCAGCTTCCTGCCCATCCTCGTCGTCGGGCCGATCGCCGACCTCATCGGGACGACGCTCGTCCTGCTGCTCGTCGCCATCGCAATCGGCGCCTCCGGGATCGCCTCCATCGTGCTCCGTGGCGCCCTGAAGCCCGCCGAGACGTTGAGCCGGGCGGAGGTCGGCCGGCGGGACCCGATCGCCGCGGCCCTCGGGGCGGAGCTGCCGGACGCGCCGCCGTACGACGACGATGAGCCCGACGACGGCGGCGACGGGGCCGAGATCGAGGCCCAGCCGGTGCCGGTGGCCGGCCCGGCCTTCACCGCCGGGCCGCTCGAGATCGACGGCTCCGCCGCGGACGAGGTGGGCGGGGACGGGTCCGACGCCGACGCCGGGCCGGGTCCCGGCGACCCGCCCGAGCGCTGACGGCAGCGGAGATGGCTCGTGTCGCCGTCGTCTTCACGGGTGGCACGATCAGCATGCGCCACGACCCGGAGGCCGGCGGCAACGTGCCGGCGCTCGGCGGGGAGGCCCTCCTCGCACTCGTCCCCGGCCTCGAATCGATCGCCGAGATCGTCTCCATCGACCGTGGGCTGACGCCGGCGAGCCACTTCACGTTCGACGATCTGTTCGCGATCCACGACGCTGTCACGGGAGCGCTGGCCGACGAGACGATCGACGGCGTCGTCGTCGTCCAGGGGACCGACACGATCGAGGAGACGGCGTTCTTCCTCGACCTGCTCCATGCCGGCCCGAAGCCGGTCGTCGTCACCGGGGCGATGCGGAGCGCGAGCGCGCCCGACTACGACGGCCCGGCGAACCTGCGGGATGCGGTCGCCGCGGCAACTGCGCCCGGGCTGCGCGACGCCGGAGTCGTCGTCGTCGTGGGCGGGTCGATCGAGCCGGCCGACGACGTGACGAAGACCCATGCGTCGGCGCTCGACACGTTCCGCAGCCTCAACGCGGGGTCCCTCGGGCGCATCGAGCGCGGGGACGTCGTGCTCGTCCGGGAGCGCGGCCCGCGACGTCGCGTGTCGGCGCGTCGGGCGGCCGACCGTGTCCACCTTGTCACCGCGACGGTCGCCATGGACGGCACGCCGATCGATGCGCTCCTCGCGGCCGGCACCGACGGCCTCGTCGTCGAGGCGACCGGCGCCGGCAACACTGCGGCGACGCTCCTCGCCGCCGCGGAGCGGGCGGTCGCGGCCGGCGTGCCCGTCGTGCTGACGACGCGCTGCCCGGCGGGGGCGGCCAGCGGGGCCTACGCGTTCCCGGGCGGGGGCGCCACGTGGCTGCGGGCCGGGGCGCTCCTCGCGGGACATCTGGGCGGGCCGAAGGCGCGGGTGGCCCTCGCCCTCGGGCTGGGCGCCGGCCTCGACCGGGACGGGCTCGCGGCGCTCCTCGCCGATCCGGCGCCGATCGCCGCGGCGGTCTGACGTGCCGCTCGAGGCCCTCGTGACGGGCCGGATCGCGACGCTCGCGGGCGAGCGCGGCTTCGGCTGGGTCGAGGCGGTGGGGATCACCGGCGGGCGGGTCGCGTTCGCCGGATCGGCCGTCGAGCTCGAGACGCGAGCCGACCCGTTCACGGTTCGCTTCGAGCTCGACCCGGACGAGGTCGCGATCCCCGGCCTGACCGACGCCCACCTCCACCTCGCCGACGGCGGGATCGCGATCGAGAACGTCGACCTGACCGCCGCCGCGACGCTCGACGACGGGCTCGCTGCGGTCGCCGCCGCCCACGGACGGACGCCGGCGGCCGAGTGGCTCGAGGGCCACGGCTGGGACTCCGACCGCTGGGGCGGCTGGCCGACCGCCGCCGACCTCGAACGGGTCGCCCCCGGCCGGCGGGTCGCGATCTGGGCCCACGACCACCACGCGCTGTGGGCCAGCGCGGCGGCGCTCGCCGAGGCGGGCATCGGGGCTGCGACGGCCGACCCGCCCGGGGGGATCATCCGTCGTGGCGACGACGGCGCCGCGACCGGGGTGCTCCACGAGACCGCCGCGCGTCTCGTGATGAACCGGGTGCCAAGCCCGACCGAGGAGCGTTATGAGCGCCTGATCGCCCGGCTCGCCGGCGAGCTCGTCCGGCTCGGCGTCGTGGCCGTCCACGATCCGGGTGCACTCTCGCTCCAGGGCGGCCTCGGCGGCCCGATCGCCGCCTACAGGACGCTCGCCGAACGCGGCGCGCTGCCTCTCCGGGTCCACGCCTGCATCCGTGAGGAGCAGCTCGATGCCGCGGTGGCGGCCGGCCTGCGCAGCGGCGATCCGCTCTCGCCCGGGTCCGATCGGGCCCGGTTCGGCTGGCTCAAGCTCTTCGCCGACGGGACGCTCGGCTCGCGGACGGCGGCGCTCCTTGAGCCGATCGAGCCCGAGCCCGAGCGGCCGCTGCCCCCGGGCACGGAGCGCGGCGTCTGGATGACGCCGCCGGACCGCCTTGCGGAGCTCGCCGGCAGGGCCGCCGACCACGGCATCGCGACGATGATCCATGCGATCGGCGACCGGGCGGTCCGGGCATCGCTCGACGCCCTGGAGCCGACCGCCGCCCGCGTGCCGCTCATGCCCCGCCTCGAACACGTCCAGCTGCTCCATCCCGACGACCGCGGCCGGTTCGCCGGCGGCGGGATCGCGGCCTCCGTGCAGCCGATCCACCTTCGGGCCGACGCCGCGGCCGCCCGCCGGCTGTGGGGCGACCGGGCGGAGACGAACGGCTACACCTGGCGGACGCTCGCCGAGACCGGCGCGGTGCTTGCCTTCGGGACGGATGCGCCGGTCGAGCCGGTCGACCCGTGGCCCGGCCTCGCGATCGCCGTGACCCGCGCGGACCCGAGCTGGCCGGGCGGGACGGCGCCGTTCGGGCCGAACGAGGCGCTCACGCTCGAGCGGGCGCTCCGGGCGGCGTGCATCGGCCCCGCCGTCAGCGCCCGGGAGGCGGACCGGGGCCGACTCGTCGCCGGCCAGCGGGCGGACCTCGTCATCGTCCCGATCGACGCGCTCACCGAACCGGTCACGCCGGGCGGCGCGCTCTCGACGGCCCGGCCGCGCCTCGTCCTCGTCGACGGGGCGGTCGGGTTCGAGGTGTGAGCCTGGGTTCGGGGCTGACCCGGACGCCCGTGCGCCGGGTCAGGCGGTTGCGGCCCGGGCCAGCTCGCGGCGGGCGTCGGCGAAGAGGCCGTTGAGGATCCGGGAGGTGGACGGGAACGCGTGGATCGTCTCCGCGAGGACGTCCACCGGGACCCGGGCCCGGATCGCGAGGACGCACTCGTGGATCGCCGCCGACGCGTCGGGGCAGGCCATCGCCGCGCCGACCAGCTCGCGGGAGGCGCGGTCGACCACGATCGTCACGTGGCCGGTCGTCGCCTCGATGCCGTAACCCTTGGCCGACGTCGTGTAGTCGGCGACGAGCTCGAACGCATCGAGGCCGGCCGCCCGGGCCTGGTCGAGCGTGAGCCCGACGAACGCCGCCTCGGGATCGGTGTATGTCGCACGGGGCAGGGCCCGGTAGTCGGGGACGACGTCCTCGCCGAGGGCCATCCGGACGGCGACCTCGCCCTGGTAGTGGCCCTGGTGGGTGTGGAGCTCCGGGCCGGCCGGGTCGCCGATCACCCAGAGGCCGTCGGCGACCTTCAGCCGCCCGTCGCGCGGGAACGCCGTGCGGCCGCTCGTGTCGAGGCCGTAGTGCTCGAGGCCGAGATCGTCGAGCGGGAACGCCCGCCCGACGGCGAGGAGGATCGCGTGTCCCTCGGCGGTCGAGCCGTCGTCGAGCTCGATGACGTGGCCGCCGTCCTTGCCGGTCCCGGCCCGTGCTGCGACCGCCCGGACGCCGAGGCGGACGTCCACCCCGGACGCCCGCAGCCCCTCGGCGACCGCCGCGGCGTTGCGCGGGTGGTCGGTCGGCATGAGCCGCTCGCCGGACTGGACGATCGAGGTCGGGACGCCGAACCGAGCGTAGACCTGGGCCATCTCGCAGCCGGTCGGGCCGCCGCCGAGCACGAGGAGGCTCTTGGGCAGGTCCCGGGCGAGCGTCGCCTCGCGGTTCGACCACACCGCGATCGCGTCGAGCCCCGGCAGCGGCGGGGCCTTCGAGTGAGATCCGACCGCGACGACGACGTGGCGGGCCTGGAGGCGGCGGTTCTCGCCGTCGCGGCTCACCTCGACGTGGCCCCGTCCGACGATCCGGGCGGTCCCCCGGATCGGGACCGCGCCCGCCTTCTCGAGGGCACCGAAGTGGCTGCTGTCGTCGGGCTCCGCTGCGTCCGGCGCGCGGTTGACCATGTAGTCGCGGTGGCGCGAGGCACGCTCCCACGAGTAGGCGGCCGGGTTCGCGGCGTGGCGGGCGGCGGAGTGGAGAAGGGCCTTCGAGGGCAGGCACCCGATGTGGGGGCAGCTGCCGCCGAACCAGAGCCGGTCGACGACCGCCGCCGATGCGCCGAGCTCGCGGGCCTTGTACGCGGCGGCCTCGCCGGCCGGGCCGGCACCGATGATGACGAAGTCGAACGTGTCCATGGGCAGATCGGCGTCTCCTGACGGGAATGTCACGCGCGCTGGCGGACCGCTTCGTAGAGCAGCACGGCGGCCGCGACCGATACGTTGAGGCTGTCGGCCGTACCGTGCATCGGGATCCGGACGGGCGTCACCCGTGGATCGTCCCACGCCGAGGACAGTCCGGTTGCCTCGCTGCCGAGGACGATCGCGATCGGCCCGCGCAGATCGATGTCGGTGTAGACGGCGGGCCCGTCGACACGGGCGGCGATCGGGCGGATCGACCGGTCGGCCAGCCAGCCGAGCGTCGCGTCGCTCGTCGCCGCGGCCACCGGCAGGCGGAAGATCGCCCCGAGGCTGGCCCGGATCGCGTTCGGGTTGAAGAGGTCGGTGAGCGGGTCCGCAGCCACGAGGGCGTCGACACCGGCGCCGTCGGCGGTGCGAAGGATCGCCCCGAGGTTACCGGGCTTCTCGACCGCCTGGACGACGACGACGAGCGGGACCGTCGGCAGGGCGAGATCGGACAGGCCGCGCTCCGGCGGGCGGACGACGGCGACGAGGCCGTCGGAGCGGTTGCCGAATGCGACCTTGCCCAGGACCGCGGGCGAGACCTCGGCGATGCGTGCGGCGGCCGACTCGAGCCGGCCGAGCGCGGCCTCCGCATCGGCAGTCCGGACGAGGTCGCGGCAGACGAACGCCTCCTCGACGGCGACGCCGGCGTCCAACGCGTGGAGCAGCTCGCGAGCGCCATCGACGAGCGTGAGACCGGTCGCCTCCCGGACGTGCCGCTCGCGCAGCCGGACGGCTGCCTTGACCCGGGGATTGGCGAGGCTGGTGATCGGGGCCGGCGGCGGCGCGGTCATCGGCGGATGATGCGCGCCCAGGCGCCGAGTCGCAGGCGGGCGCCGCTCTCCGCCCGGAGGATCAGCTCGCCGCGCTCCACCTGACCGAGCCGCCGCCGGTACGCGGCCGCGAGCTCGTCGGCGAGGCGGTCCGGCCCGAATCCCGGTGTGTGCGCCGACGCGAGGGCGAAGAGCGGATCGCCGCCGGTCAGCGCGGCGCAGGCGTCGAGAAGCTCCGCCAGCCGCTCCTCGAGGCGCCACGTCCGCCCGCCGGGGGCGTGGCCGTAGCTCGGCGGGTCGAGCACGACCGCGTCGTAGCGGCGCCCGCGGCGGATCTCCCGGGCGACGAAGGCCGCCGCGTCGTCGACGATCCAGCGGACCGGCCGGTCGGCGAGGCCCGAGAGCTCCGCGTTCCGGCGGGCCCAGGCGACGCTCGGGCGCGAGCCGTCGACGTGTGTGACGGCCGCGCCGGCGGCCGCCGCGGCGAGCGTCACGGCCCCGGTGTAGGCGAAGAGGTTGAGGAGCGTGGGCTGGCGTTCCATGCCCTCGGCCTCGCGAGCCCGGAGCAGCTGCTGCGCGACCCAGGCCCGATTCGCCGCCTGCTCGGGAAACAGCCCGACCTGGCCGGACTCGCTCGGGCGCAGCTCGAAGCGCAGGTCGCCGTCCGCGACGACCCACGGTCGCGGCCCCTCGTCGGCGACGGCCGTCCAGCCGACGTAGCGCCGGAACACGAGATCGGCCGATGCCCAGGCCGCGGGGTCCCGCTTCGGCTCCCCGGCCGTCGGCGCCGGGCGATCGACGACGACGTCGCCGAACCGTTCGAGTCGTCGCTCCTCGCCGGCATCGAGTAACGCGTGGGCGCGAAGCGACGTCATCGGTGCATGATGGCGGCACGCGCGACGGCGCGTCCCGCGAGGAGGGTGGACTGATGAGCCGGACCCGGCGCGCCGCGACGATCGCGCTGCTCGGGCCGCTGCTCGCGCTGGCGGCGGGCTGCATCCCGACCGCCCCTTCGCCGACCGCGACACTGCCGGCGCCGTCCGCGACTCCCCCGGCCAGCGCCTCGCCCGGCGCGCCGGTCAGTCCGAGCCCTTCGCCCTCCGAGTCGCCGGTCGAAGATGTCGCCTGGACGTACCAGACGGCCGAGATCCGCGGCCTCGCATTCGGGGCCGACGGCACGGCCTGGCTGTTCACGTGGAACGGCGACAATCCGTCGGAGCTCGTCGCTCTGGACCGGGACGGATCGGTCGTCGCCGGCTGGCCGCAGCCGATCGGCGACGACTCGACCGGCATCGGCTGGGGCCCGGTCGTCGCCCGCGACGGTTCGGTCCTCGTCCTCGTCTTCGCCTACGGTGGCTCCGATCTCGAGATCGCATACGAGCTCCACCGCTTCGAACCGGACGGTACGGTCACCGACGGCTGGCCGAAGCGATTCCCCGGGGGCGAGGACTGCGGTGCCGCGGGGCCGGACAGCGAGGGCCGAATCATCGTCGCCTGCGCCACCGATGCCGGCAGCCGGGTTGCGGCGTTCGAAGGGTCGGGCGGGCTCGCGTGGGAGGTGCCGCTCGGACTGGCCCGGGCGACCGA
>DASTVH010000400.1:0-3209 GCA_035759195.1 Candidatus Limnocylindrales bacterium | reverse complement strand
GACGTCCTGTACGTCGCCCAGTCGGCGACCTCCTCGTCCGCGGGCGGGCGGCTCATCGCCCTGACCGACCGGGGCCAGGTCGTCGACGGCTGGCCGGTCGGGCTCACCCGGCCGGGCGCCTACTTCCACTCGATCGTCCCGGCCCCCGGCGGAGGCATCTGGGCGCTCGCCCTGGAGCCCGAGGGGAACGGCTCGTCGGCCACGGTCCTCTCGATCGCCCCGGACAGCACGGTCCGCTGGACGACGACGATCGTCGAGCCGTAGGCCCGTCGCGGGCGAGACGGCAGGATCAGCGAGGAGCGGCGACGGCGGCCTCCTGCTCGACGAGCGCCTTGAAGTTCTCCGACGAGTGGCGGACGTCGCGGGCCATCGTTCGCTCCGCAAAGAGCTTGTCCGCGACGCCCCCGAGGAAGCCCCCGGGGAGCTCGTAGTCGACATCGATCGTGACGCGAGTCCCGCTCCCATCCGGCTCGTACGCGACCCGGGTCCTGGCGCTGCCACCGCCGGGCGCCGTCGCAACGGCCTCGCCGAGCCGCATCGGCTCGACGCGCTCGACCCGCCAGACGACCTCGAGCGGCCGGCCGACGATCTTCGAGACCGCGGTATAGCTCGCGCCGACCGTGTCGAGGGGTCCGCTGACGTCCTTGACGGACATCACCGTGGTGTTCCACTCGGGAATGCGGCTGGCGTCACGGCCGATCGCCCAGGCGACGTCGATCGGCGCATCGATGTTGACCGTCTCGTGTACGTGTCCCATGGCTGCCTCCGTCCGGTGGCAGCGCGGACGAGGACGACCGCGAGCAGGAAGTCCGCGCCGCCCGTACCGACGCGGTGAGAGTCATCGGCCGGTCCCAACCGGCCGATCCGCGGTCGATCGCTCCGGCAAGTGTGGTCCCCCGCGAGAACCGCGTCTACCCCGCTCGCCGGCGTCACAGCGCGACACGGCGCCCGCCCACGGGGCAGGCGCCGCGCCCTTCGTTCAACGGATGACGGGGTTCTCCACGTCGAGACCGGGCGCCACGCCGCCGGTCGTCATGTAACAGCCGTCGGCCTTGCCGGCCGTCCCGGCATCGGGGCCGTGGTGGGCGGTCTCGAGGCCGTACGCGGCCGCGTCGCCGCCACATGCGACGCCGTTGACGAACGGTCCGTGGTTCTGGCCGTCGGCGATGACCTGGCCTTCACCGTCGTGGGCGACCGACACCACGTGCGGATGGGCCGACACCGGCCCCGCGAGCGCGAGCAGCAGCGATCCTGCGGCGACCATCCCGAGCAGGCTACGTCGTCGAAACACTTGATCGACCTCCGACTTCGTCGCTTAACGCGACATCGACAAGCGGACGGAGCACGCGATCGACGGGGCGGCGCAACACGTTCGCGACCTCGCCGGCAGACGCCGGATCGAAAGCCCAGCCTTCGAGGACGAGCGCGATCCCGCGATCGTCCCGAAGCACTCGGACGTGCGACACCCCCAGCCGGCCGAGAACCGAGAGGAATCCCGGCGCGACGCCCAGTTCCTCCGGTTCCGCCGCCATGAGCACGACCGCGACGCCCATGCCGCTCCTTTCACTGTCCGTCCGATGAACAGCCGCAGCGTCGCGGGTCGGCCGATGCCGTTCATCGGGGGAAACCCTCAGCGTTGAGCGGCGGATCAGGACGGCCGCGACGACCAGCGCTGGGCGAGCTCGGTTCGATTCCGGGCGTCGTACTTCGCGAGGAGGTTCGAGACGTGGCGCTCGACGGTCTTGACGGACACGAAGAGCGCCGCGGCGATCTCGACGTTCGTGGCCCCGTTGGCGATGAGCTCGGCGACCTCGCGTTCGCGGTCCGTGAGGGCGATCGTCGGGTCCGCCGAGGCGGCCGACCGACGCCACGTCCGCTGGCCGAGGCCGCGCAGGAGCTGATCGACGACCTGGGCCTGCGTCCGCGCGCCCATCGACTCCGCCTCTCGACCGGCGTCGCGGAGGACCTGCGAGGCACGCGGTGCATCGACGGCAGCGAGGGTCCGACCCAGGTCGATCGTCGCCCAGAGCGCATCGAGGTGCTGACCGCTGAGCCGGCAGCCGGCGACGACGGCGTCGATTCCATCCGTGGCCGGCGCCTGGAGGAGGGCGCGGGCCCATGACCTGGCCCGCTCCACGTACGGCTCGGGTCGGCTGTGGTCGTCGGCGGCGGCAAGGAGCCGGCGAGCCTCGTCCGCACGGCCGATCCGGGCCAGCGTCACGGCGTTGATGATCTGCGCCTCGCGACGACATCGCGTACAGCCTGCCGTCTCGGCATCGGCCAGCGAGAGCCTGACGAGTTCCGCCGCGCGGCCGGCGCCGACCCGGCCCTGGATCCGCGACGTCAGCGAAGCGGCGGTCTGGTACTGGGCCAGTCGGAAGTGCGCGTCGAGCTTCGTCGCCTCCGCCTCGAAGTTCGCGAGTGCCTCGCGCCACGGGCCGAGCGAGACGCGGATCTCCCACAGGAGGCTCTTCGGGCGCGCCCGGAGCTTCGAGAAGTCGCCGACGCGATCGGCCAGCTCGACCGTCTCGACGGCGACCTCCTCGGCCTCCTCCAGTCGGCCGAGCGCATGGAGCGACTGGGCGAGGAAGTGGCCGGCCTCGATCATCAGGTCCGGGAGGACATCTCGCCGGGCTAGCTGCAACGCTTCCCGGCAGCGCTCCGCCGCGAGGTACCGGGATCGCGCTGCACCCTGGAACCGGAGTGCAATCGCCTCGTACAGGAGGGCTTCGATGCGAGCCCGGCCGGCGAGACGGGACGTGGCTTCGACCTGTTCCGCCGCAAGTGTCGGCAGCCCCTGCCAGTTCTCGGCCTGCATCCCGGCCTCGAACGCTACCTTCAGGGCGGCGCGATACGCCCGCTCGACCGCCGCTCGATCAGCGACCTCCGGCATGTCTCGGGCCAGGCGACGAGCGGCATCGAGGACGCGGGCCGCAAGCGCCTGTCCGTCCGCCGAGCGCGCCTCGAGCCAGAGCAGGCTCGATGCTTCGAGCGCCAGGACCTCCATCGCCTGGACGGGGTCCCAGGTCCAGCCCGCCGGCGGCCGGAGCAACTCGTGCAGCTCCGTCGCGTCGCCCAGGCGGTATGCCTCCCAGGCGGCCGCAAGCCGGGCCTCTGCCTGCTCCTCGGGGTGGCCCGACGCCACGAGAGGCCGCCAGCGTTCGAGAGCGACGTCGGAAATGCCCAGCTCCGAGGCGAGGCGGGCGACT
>DASTVH010000399.1:0-4572 GCA_035759195.1 Candidatus Limnocylindrales bacterium | reverse complement strand
TCGGAATCGTTGCGGTCGGGGCCTGGATGCTCGTCGCCGAGGTCCGGCGGCGGCGGGAGGGCGGGCACGACGATCACGGCCCGCGCGACCACCACCACGCCTCCGACCACGCCCACTCCCACGGCGGGCATCCCAACGCCCACCTGCCGCCGGCCGCCTCGTCGCTCGGCCGGCGGAGCCTCGGGGCGCTCGGGTTGGCCGGCGGCCTCATCCCCTCGACGAGCGCGCTGTTCATCCTGCTCGTGTCGGTCGACGTCGGGCGGCCGGCCTTCGGCTTCGTGCTCGTGGCCGCGTTCGGGCTGGGCATGGCGGTCGTGATGAGCGGGGTCGGCCTGGCGGTCCTCTTCGCCCGCGACCGAGCGGCCGGGCTGGCGGGGCGGCCGGCGTTCGGGCGGGCCGCCGATCTCGTCCCCCTCGCGGCGGCCGTCGTCGTCCTGGCCTTCGGCGTCTACCTGACGGCCCAGGCCGTCGCCGTGCCGCCTTCGCTCTGAGGAAACCCGGCCGGGCTTGGTCCGGCCCGACCTACTCGCCGCGGAACCGTGGCGTCCGCTTCTCGACGAACGCGGCGATCCCTTCGGCGTGATCGGCGGTCGCTCCGGCGATCCCCTGGAGGACGGCCTCGTACTCGAGCTGCTCCTCCAGCGAGGCGTCGAGCGCGTGGTTGAGGGCCCGCTTCGTGAGGCCGATCGCGACCGGCGCGCCCGCGGCGAGCCGGCGGGCAAGGTCCTGGGCCTCGTCGAGCACCCGCTCCCCGGGAACGACGCGTGAGACGAGGCCGATCCGCTCCGCGTCGGCGGCCGAGAGGGGGTCGGTCGTGAGTGCGAGCTCGGCCGCCCGAGACGCGCCGACGAGCCGCGGCAGGAACCAGCTCGCGCCGCTGTCCGGAACGAGACCGACCCGGCCGAAGGCGAGAATGAACGAGGCCGACTCGGCCGCGATCCGGATGTCGCAGGCAAAGGCGAGCGACGCGCCGGCACCGGCGGCGACGCCGTTGACGGCCCCGACGATCGGCTTCTCGAGACGCCGCATCGCGAGGATGATCGGCGTGTACCGCTCGCGGACCTCGGCGGCGAGAGGCGCGGCGTCGGGCTCGAGCCGCTCGCGCAGGTCCTGGCCGGCGCAGAACGCACGGCCCGCACCGGTCAGGACGACCGCCCGGACCGCCCGGTCGCGGCCGAGGGACCGGAACGCCCGGGCCAGCTCCTCCTTGAGCGGGACGGTGAGCGAGTTGAGGGCGTCGGGCCGGTCGAGCGTGAGGGTCGCGACGCCGTCGGCCGAGTCGACCCGCAGCTCGGCCATCAGGCGGAGGCGGGCGCGCCCGAGAACTCGACGAGCCGCCCGTCGACGAGCTCGAAGACGCGCCGGTCGATCGGCTCGTCGGCGCCGCCCGACTGCTCGACGACGAATTCCCCGAAGAGCCCGGCGAACTCCTCGTCGCCCGGCCGCAGCGTCCCGGCGATGAGCAGGTGCCGCTCGGGCACGCCGACGAGCACCCGGCCCGTCGCGCCGAGCTCGCGGCCGAGCCGGTCCAGCACGTCGGGCAGCAGGATCCGGGCAGCGTCCCAGCCGTCGCCGGTGTCGGAGGAGAGGAGGCGCCGCTCGCCCGATACCTCGTCGGTCCATGCGGCCGACGCCGACCAGGCGGCGAGGTTGGCGAGGGCGGTGTCCTGGAGGTCGGCCGCCTTCACGCCCCAGGAGAGCAGGTGATCGCCGTTGACGATCACGTCATACGCACCGACGTCGAGGGCGTAGACGACGGCGATGCCGCACGGCCCCTCGTCGACGAGCGGCTGGGAGTGGCTCCGGGAGGCGTCGCTCGAGAGCGTCGCCTCGCTGATCTCGGTGACGTGGAGCCCCTGGGTCCCGACCGGCCGGAGTGCCGGATAGATGATCTTCGAGGCGGCCGACCAGTCGTGCTCGGGCGAGTCGGCGATCGACGGCCGGGACTCCGCGATCGGAGCCGGCGTGTGACCGCTGACCGGCGCCGATTCGTCGATCGGGGCGAGGAGATCGGGCGGGCTGTCGCGGATCGCCGCTGCCGGCTCGTCGCCGAGATCGCGCCGATGGTCGGCGCCGTAGTCGCTACCGCCCTGCGGCTCTCGCTCCATCCTGCGTCCTCCGTGTGGCGCGCCTCAGCGTCCGCTCCAGTGTGGCATCCGCTTCTCGGTGAAGGCGGCCATGCCCTCGCTCTGGTCGTCGCTTCCGAAGAGCAGGAAGAACGCCCGCCGCTCGTGGTCGAGGCCGGCCGCCAGCGACAGCTCGTCGGCGACCTTGATCGCCGCCTTGGCCGCGAGCACCGCGAGGGGTGCCTGGGACGCGATCCGGGCCGCGAGCTCGAGCGCCGCGTGCAGCGTCGCCTCCGCGGGCACGACGCGGGCGACGAGCCCCCCGGCCTCGGCCTCCCGGGCGGTGATCGACCGACCGGTCAGGATCATCTCCATCGCCCGGCCCTTGCCGAGCGCCCGGGTCAGGCGCTGGGTGCCGCCCGCCCCCGGCATGACGCCGAGCCGGATCTCGGGCTGGCCGAACTCGGCGTCCTCGGCGGCGACGATGATGTCACAGGCCATCGCGAGCTCGCAGCCGCCACCGAGGGCAAAGCCGCGGACGGCGGCCACGACCGGCGTCCGGACGGATCCGATCCGATCCCAGCTCGCGAAGCGGTCCTCGGTCGTCAGCGTCACCGGCGTCTGGCCGGCGAGCTCGCGGATGTCGGCCCCCGCGGCGAAGGCCCGCGTCCCTGCCCCGGTCAGGACGATCGCCCGGCAGGCCGGATCGCGATCGAGCTCCTCGAGCGTATCGGCCAGCTCGTCGAGCAGGTCGAAGCTGAGTGCGTTGAGGGCATCCTGGCGGTCGATCGTGACGAGAGCGACGCCGTCGAGCGGCCCGGCCGGACCGGCGGCCGGCAACGCATGCGTGACGAAACGGCGGTCGGGCGCGCTCGTCGTGGGATCCTCCGCGGTCTCCGTCACCCGGTCCTCCGTGTGCCCTGACAGTATCCACGCCCCGGAAAGCGGCGGGGCGTCCGTCGGCGCGGCGGGGCGCCGCCGGCGAAGCCGTCGGGCGGTGCTTCGGTCGCCGCCGGCGCCCGCCCGCCGCCTCAGAGCTCGCCGGGCACGTCCTCGAGGACCAGCAACGTGGCGAGCCCGGGCGCGATCTCGCGGAGGTTCCGCCCTGCCGCGCGCATCGCGTCCGACGCAAGCCCGGCGTCGAGTGCGGCCCGGTCGTCGAATTCCATCGCGGTGACCAGGACGAGGTCGGTCTCGCCGCCGAGCGCCCCATCGACCCGCTGCACGCGGGTCGAGCGGAGACCCGGCGTCCCGGCGACGAGGGGCAGGTGCTCGGTCCGGTAGCGCCGCTCGAACTCGGCGAGCTCGTCGGGTCCGCCGGGCGGCCGGCGGTACAGGGCAAGCAGCGTCGTCATCGTTCCTCCTCGTTCGCGAATGGTGACGCCGGGGCCGGCTCGGCCCGTCGCGGCGGGTCGCCGGCCGCCGTCGCGGCCTCGGCGCGCTCCGCCCGGGCCCGGGCGACGGCTTCGGTCTGGCGGTAGAAGCCCGAGAGCGCCTCGTTGAAGAGCCCCGGTCGGCGGGTCATGACCTCGTGGCCACCGTCGGGGACCACGAGGAGCCGGGCGTCGGGCAGCTGCCGCTGGATGCCCCAGGCATGGTCGACCGGCACGAACGGGTCGCGGTCGCCGCACGCGATGAGGGCCGGCGCGTCGATCGCGTGGAGCTCCCGCGGCGTCAGCAGCGGCTGGATCGCGACGTCGGCCGCGATCGCCGGCAGGAGCCGGCGCCACGTCCCCTCCCCCTGGCCCGCGTCGTGGCGGCGGGCGAGCGTCCGGCCCCACGCCGGATCGTCCACGTCGGCCCGGCGGGGGTCCATGAGGCGCCGGGCGACCGAGGTCCGCGGCTCGCGCTGCGTCGTGATCCCCACGATGACGGCGGTCCGCAGCCGATCCGGGAAGCGGCTGCCGTACTGGAGGGCGGTCATCGCCCCCATCGAGAAGCCGAGCAGGTGGAACGTCTCGAGGCCCAGCCCGTCGACGAACGCCGCCAGGTCGTCGACGAGCCAGTCGTGGCGGAATCCACGGGCCGGGTCCCAGCGTGTCCGGCCGTGGCCCCGGGCGTCCGGGAGGATGAGCTGGAAGACCTTCGAGAACAGCGGGATCTGCGGCGCGAAGTCGTCGCCCCCGACGGACGTCGCGCCGTGGAGCATCACGAGGGGCGGCCCCGCGCCGTGGACGCCGTAGCCGATCTCGAGGCCGTTGGCGAGGATCGTGGGCATCGTCGATCGCCCGTCAGGTCGCCCGGTGCTCCGGGATGCCCTCGAGCGGCGTCGACTCCGAGCGCTGGATCCGGAGGTACTGGCGGCGGTAATAGCGGAGCGGCATCGGCCGCCCCTCGTCGCTGCCGAGCGTGTCGACCCGCCCGATGAACAGCTCGTGGTCGCCGGCCTGGAAGGTCTCGACGACCGTGCACTCGAGCGTCGCGATCGCCCCGTCGAGGAGGGGCAGGCCGCTCGGGCCGGGCGTCCATGGCGCTCCGCAGAACTCGTCGCGGCCTGGCTCGACGG
>DASTVH010000398.1:0-2647 GCA_035759195.1 Candidatus Limnocylindrales bacterium | reverse complement strand
AGCGCGGCCTTGGCCTCCGGCGTGATCGCCGACGACGGGCCGGCAACCAGGAACAGGGTCCGGGCCTCGGCCGCGGTCAGCCCGCTCAGGTCGGTGCGGGCGCCGCCGATCAGCGACCACCCGCCGCCCCGGCCCGCCTGCGAGTAGACCGGGATCCCGGCCATCGCGAGGGCCTCGAGGTCGCGCCGGGCGGTGCGTTCGGAGACCTCGAGTTCCTCGGCGACCTCGGCCGCGGTGACACGGCCGCGTGCCTGCAGGAGCAGGAGGACGGCGACGAGTCGGTCGGCCCGCATCGCCCGAGGTTCTCACAGAAACCGGCCAGAAGATGACCGGATTGTTCTGACATCATGCCCAAACCGATGAATGTCGGAACGTCCCGAGGTCTCGAGTTGTCGTCAGTCCTGTAGGCGTTCGTCGAGCCGTCCACGCAACGAAGAGGTGAGGGAGGTAGGTATGTCGACTTCAGCGATCGAGGCCGAGGGCCTGGTCCGGACCTTCGGCAAGGTACGAGCCCTGGACGGCATCGACATGGTCGCCCGGGAGGGCACCGTGTTCGGCTTGCTCGGGCCGAACGGCGCCGGCAAGACCACCGCGATCCGGATCCTGTCGACCCTGCTGCGGCCCGACGCCGGGCGCGCGATCGTCGGCGGCTACGACGTCGTGCACGAGCCGGCGAAGGTGCGGAGCGTGATCGGGCTGACCGGCCAGTACGCGGCGGTCGACGAGCTGCTCTCGGGCGAGGAGAACCTCTACATGCTCGGGCGGCTGCTCGGGACCTCGAGGTCCTCGGCGCGAGCCCGCGCGAAGGAACTGCTCGAGGCGTTCGACCTGTCCGACGCCGCCGGCAAGTACGTGAAGGCGTACTCGGGCGGCATGCGCCGCCGGCTCGACCTGGCGGCCAGCCTCGTCGGCCGCCCGCGGTTCCTCTACCTCGACGAGCCGACGACCGGGCTCGACCCGCGGAGCCGTCTCGAGCTGTGGGGCATGATCCGGACCCTCGTCGCGGAGGGCACCACGGTGCTGCTGACGACGCAGTACCTCGACGAGGCGGACCGTCTCGCCGACGAGATCGTCGTGATCGACCACGGCAAGGTGATCGCGGCCGGAACGCCGCAGCAGCTCAAGACCCGGATCGGCGGCCAGATGCTCCAGGCGCAGCCGGCCGATCCGGCCGACCTGCCCGCGACCGAGAAGATCCTGGCGGCGTTGGCCGATGGCGACGACGGCGCCCACAACGACGGCCAGCTCGTCTCGGTGTCGATCCGCGACCGGTCCGCCCTCGGTCAGGCCGTGCGGCAGCTCGACGACGCCGGCATCGCCGTGGACGACCTGTCGCTGCGGCGGCCGAGCCTCGACGAGGTGTTCCTCGCGATCACCGGCCACGTGGCCGAGGAGGAGCGGGTCGAGGACCTCGAGCAAGGCTCGACCGATGAGAGGAGGCCCACATGAGCACCGCGACCCTCGCACCTCGCGTGCGGCCGAACCTCGTCTCGAACACACTGCAGCTCGCTCGGCGATACCTCCTGCACATCAAGGCGACGCCGGAGCAGTTGGTCGAGATGACGATCCAGCCGATCATGTTCCTGGTCCTGTTCGTGTTCGTGTTCGGCGGCGCGATCCTGGGCTCGTGGCAGGAGTACCTGCAGTACGCCCTCCCCGGGATCCTCGTGCAGGCCGTCTGCTTCCTGCCGTTCACGACGGCTCTCGCGCTCAACGCCGACTTCACGCGAGGCGTGATCGACCGGTTCCGCTCGCTGCCGATCGCGCGCTCTGCCGTGATCAGCGGGCGGATCCTGGCCGACGGCGCACGCATCGCCTGGAGCATCGTGATCATCACCGGCTTCTCGATGATCCTCGGGTTCAGCTTCGGCGGGGGGACGGCCGGCGCGATCGGCTCGCTCGTCTTCGTCCTGGTCTTCGGGCTGGTGATGTGCTGGCCGATGGCGTTCCTCGGGATCACGGCTCGGACGCCGGAGTCGGTGAACACGTGGGGCTTCATGCTGATCCTGCCGCTCACGTTCGCGAGCTCGGCCTTCGCCCCTCCGGAATCGATGCCGGGCTGGCTGGAGGCGTTCGTGAACGCGAACCCGATCACGGCCGTGATCGACACGGCGCGCGGGCTGATGCTCGGTGGCGCCGTCGCCGAGCCGCTGCTCAAGGCGGTGATCTGGATGGTCGTGATCGTGGCCGTGTTCGCGCCGCTCGCGATCGTCCGGTACCGCCGGCGGATCTGACCCACGCGGAGGGGGACACCGGCCCGGCATTCGGCGGCACCCCCTCCGCCGTCGCCTTACGTCCCGACCGGCGTGAGCTCGAAGTGCAGGGTGCGCACGCGCTTCACGCGATGACCGAGCGGCACGAGGATCCCCTGGAGGATCGGGTGCTTCGCCTCGATGAGGTCCGCTGCGTGCGCCGCCTCCGCGCCCTCGAGCTGTCGAGCCCGGAATCGGGTGGGCGGACCCTGTGGCTTGCCGCCGAACGTGCTCGGCGCGACCTCGACCATCGGGTTGCGGCGCATCCGCTTCACCTTCCACGCCGCATCGAACGAGCGGACGAAGGCGTGGTCGTCCTCGACGGCGATGTTGACCGGTGTGTCGACCGGGCTCCCGTCACGCCGGAAGCTCGACAGCAGGACGGTGCGCTGCTC
>DASTVH010000397.1:0-12258 GCA_035759195.1 Candidatus Limnocylindrales bacterium | reverse complement strand
CGATGGACGCAACGCGACAGAGTGAGCTTGCCCCCATGAAGAACCGCACGACGGTGGAGCGGAAGTCCCAGCGTGAGCTCGTCGTCACGCGGACTTTCAACGGCCCGGCGCGCCTTGTGTTCGAGGCATGGACCAAGCCCGAGCTGTTCAGGCGATGGTGGGTGCCAAAGTCGATGGGAATGTCCCTGCGTTCCTGCGAAATGGATGTTCGTGTCGGGGGCAAGTACCGTCTCGAGTTCGAACCCGATGGTGTGGCGTTCTTCGGCACGTACAAGGAAGTAACACCGCACTCGCGCCTCGTCTGGACCAATGAGGAAAGTGACGAGGGTTCCGTCACGACGGTGACCTTCGAAGAAAGAGGCGGCAAGACGTTGCTGGTCATGCACGAGCTCTATCCCTCGAAGGAAGCTCTCGACGCTGCCGGCACCGGGGCGGCGGATGTGACGGTCGAGACATTCGCGCAGCTGGACGAACTTCTCGCCACCCTGGGCGCGAGCGAGGGACGGTCCTGACGTCCTCGATCGCGGGGTCGGATGCGACATGCCTGCAGCTGGCTTTGTGGTGGTGAGGTCGTCTCGAAAGCGAGTCTGACCGAGATGACGCCCTTTCAGGACTGGTATGGCCCTGGGCTCGACGGGCGAGTCGACACGAACGTCACGCCGGCCGTGGCCATGGCGGCATCCATGTCGGATATGCCGCGTGGGCGGTGTCGCCACCTCGGGGCGCGCCAGTTCCACCCGCGCTTCGGTCCAGTCGTCCCTCGTAACGTTTACGGAACGTGTCTGCGCCACGCTCTCCCGTGATGGCACGTAACGCCGCCGGTCGACCCCTGCTGCTCGCCCGCCTCGTTCTCGCCGCCGCCGCCCTCATGCTGGCCGGGTCCCTCGCATCGTTGCTGATGCCCGGTACCGAGCTGATCCCCGATCGGCCGTCGCTCATCGACTTCCTGGCCGTCGGATCGATCATCGGCGTGTTTGCGGTGGTCGGCGTCGCCATCGTCGGCCGTCGGCCGGGCAATCCGGTCGCATGGCTGTTCCTCGTGATGTCGCTGTCGATGGCGACCTCGACCGCGGCGACCGAGTACGTGGACCGGGTCGTCGTGACGGGCTGGGATCTGCCGGTGCCCCAGCTGGCCGCATGGGTGTCGGCATGGTCGTGGATGGTCGGACCGCTGGTTGCGCTGCCGCTCGCCATCGTGCTGTTTCCCGACGGGCGGCTGCCGGGTCGCGTGGCTCGGATCATCCTGGCGCCGGTCTTCGGCCTCCCGCTTCTGACGATCGCCGCAACCGCCCTGGCGCCGGGTGCCCTCGACTCCGGCGAGTGGCAGATCGAGAACCCGCTTGGGCTATCCGGGACGGCTGGGGACGTCGCTACGGCGCTCGCCGGGTCGTCTGCGGTGGGCTTCGCCTCGTTCACCTTGCCGGGTCTGTCGGCGGTGATCGTGACGCTGCTCCGCATGCGTCGGTCCGCCGGCACCGAACGCCAGCAGCTCAAGTGGCTGCTGTTGCCGGTCGCCGTCTTCGTCGCCGCGATCGGCATCGCCTTCGTCACCCAGGCGCCATGGTCGTGGTCGCTCGCGCTCGTCTCGTTCGCCGGGCTGCCGATCGCGGCGGGCATCGCCATCCTGCGCTACCGCCTGTACGACATCGACCTCGTCATCCGGCGGACTCTCGTGTACACGGTGGTGGTCGCGGTCCTTGGTTTCGTGTACGTCGGGCTCGTCCTCGCCCTTCAATCGGTGTTGAGCGGAATGCTGGGCGGGGGGACGATTCCGGTGGTCGTCTCCACATTGGCGACGGCCGCCCTGTTCGGCCCGGTGCAACGACGGGTGCGGACATCGATCGACCGGCGCTTCTATCGCTCTCGCCTGGACGCCGAGCGGACCGTCGAGGCTTTCACCCTCCGGCTCCGGGACGAGGTGGCGCTCGAGGCCGTCGCCGCGGCGCTCGTCGACGTTGTCGGCCAGACCGTCCGACCGCAAGGGGCGGCGCTCTGGGTCCGGGGACGTCCGCACGCGGTGCTGCATCGGGGCGAGCGGTCGATTCCCGGCGGTTGACCAGGACGGCCCTTTGCTGCTTGCCAGATCAGGGGCCCGCCGCATCGTGTTGAGCAACACCCACCCGATGGCATCGCGGCGAACCGCTCGCGCGATCCGAAAACAGCGACGTGGACCAGGCGCGCGGTCGGCGTCCTGGGCTAGACGTAACCCTCGGGAACGGGGCCGATCACCTCCATCGAGTGACGGACGGCGATCTCGGACAGGCCGTCCGGATCCAGATCGCCTGCCCGCGTCGCGGCCGCCACATCATCGAAGTAGCCGATCATCGCTGCGGGCATGTAGATGTTGAGCTTTCGACTAGCCACGCCGCCGACGCGGAAGCCATGCGCAAGCCCGGCCGGAATGAAGATGAACGAACCCGTTGGACACACGAACTCGCGGTCGTCGAGGAAGATGACGTACTCGCCCTCGAGCACGTAGAAGGCCTCGGCGGCGTCGCGATGAATGTGGAGCGGTGGCCCGAAGCGGGCCGGTTCGTCGGCCTCCAGGAGCGAGAACGTCCCGTTTGTCTGCTCGGCCGTTGCCTTGACCGACATCCGGAACGCGCCCAAGTCAATCGACCTGCCCTCGCCCGGCCTCAGCACAAACGCTGCACTGGCCACGTCATCCACCCTGGACCTCCTCGCATGGCTGTCGCTGACGCGTTGGAAGGGTCGCGGCTTCGTCGCGTCCTCGCCCTACAGGGCGCGCTCGACGGGCGGGACGACCGAGGCGGTCCGCGCCGGCCGCGTTCGATCCTGTCGCGCTGGGCGAGGCATGACCCCGTTGCTGCTCGCGGGCGCGTTCGCGTCAGATGCGCTCATACACGCCGAGTGCGGGGAGGATGCGCCCTTCCTCGCTGTTGCGCCCGACATTCGCGCCCATCTGCGGACCGTTCTGTCCGTTCAGGAGACCGGGGTTGAGCGCTGGATGCGACGACGCATTGTCGGCCTGCGGGTCGGGGCGACCGAGCTCCGCCTCGAGGCCCTCGCCGGTCATCCATGCGATCTCGCGGAAGCCGGACTGGGCGATCAGTGCGCGGGTCGCCTCGGGCGTCAGGAGGAAATTGAAGGACGGATCGGACGCCCACGGAACCGGGAAGTGGATTGGCTGGTTGGGCCCGGCGAGTACGTCGAAGAACGCCAGCCGGCCGCCGACTCGGACGACCCGAGCCATCTCGCGGTAGAGGCCGGCCTTGTCGGCGATGTTCATCGATGCGTGCTGCGTCCACGCGACGTCGAAGCTGCCATCGGGAAAAGGCATCGCGAGCGCGTTTCCGCACACGAACGAGACCTTGTCCTCGAGGTGCGTCCAGGCAGTCAGCGTCTCACCCACAGCGCAGTACTCAGCGGTCAAGTCCAGGACCGTGACGCGGCAGCCATAGCGATGCGCGAGCTGGCGGGCCGGCCCGCCGATGCCACCCCCGACGTCGAGCACGCTGTCTGCGGGGCTGATCGCCGCCGCGCGCGCCAAGGCCAAAGTGCCGGCCAGTCGGTGCCAGTGATAGTTGTCGACCGGTGCCAGTTCATCGACCGTCACCCGCGTTGGATCGATCCCATGCCGGCGGATCTCCTCCTCGATGGTCTCCATCAGGCCGGACCATCCGTAGTGGCGGTTGACGAGCACGTCGATCTCGTTCATCGAACCTCCGGGGGCGCACCGGTCCTTGCGCGGTGGATCAACGCATCGTCACGGTCAGTTGGGACCGAGTCAACCGTGCGCTTGTCCGTGCGACACGAACCTGACCCGGGCTCGCACGGTTGCGCCGCCGCCTGTCCTGGTCGGCTCGAGGACGAGCTCACGAAGGAGCGCACCGTCCTCCGCCACGCCCCGCTGATCGTCGGCGACGAGCTGGGACTCGACTCAGCCCGCCGGCCGGAGACGCTCCAGACCGTCGAGCAGCAGGTCCAGCCCGAACTCGAAGTCCAGCATCGGGGCGCCCGACATCGCCAGCTCGGCCATCGCCGCGAGGTTCGGGTAGTCGTCCGCGAAGACGCGCGCGGCCATCTCCGCCGCGATCCGGGGGGTGGTCGCAGCGTCGAACGGCAACGCAAGCTCCTGCATCGTGAAGCCGTAGGTGTGGCTGTCGAGCGCCATGAAGGCCCGGGCGACCGTCGCCGTGTCGAAGCCGGCACCACGAAGCACGCCGACGACAGCCTCGAGGTAGCGCAGCCGCGCGGGCCCGGGGTTGAGGCGGGACTCCAGGACGATGCCCGCCCACGGATGGCGGCGGAGGGCCTCGTGCGCCGAGATCGCGCTCCGCCGGACCGATGTCCGCCAGTCGAGGTCCGGCGAAGGCACCTCGACTTCGGCCATGACCAGGTCGGCGATGCCGTCGAGGATCGCCTCCTTATCCGCGACGTGCTTATAGAGCGACATCGCCTCGACGCCCAGGACCTGGCCCAGCCTGCGCATGGAGACGGCTTCGACGCCGCCCTCGTCAGCCAGCGCGAGGGCGGCGTCGAGGATCCGAGCCCGGCTCAGCGGGGCCCGCGGCGCGGCCTTTCCTCGTGACGCGGTGGGCGGCTTCGGCATCGTTGCTCCCAAGCGGGCTTGACAGGCTTACGGTGTAAGGGTACGCTGGCTTACGCCGTAGGCTTACAGTGTAGCAGCTCGTCATGGAGGCATCCGATGCCGCAGTTCCTCCCGCTTCTTGGGGTTGTCGTCCTCGGGCTCGCCGCCCTCGCCGTTGCGTTCGTGGTGGGCTGGCGGGCCAAGTCCCGGCTCGTCCTGGGACCCATCGTCTGGTTCAGCAAGAAGGTCATGAACCCGATGCAGATGCGCACCGCGGGCACCTCGGGGGCGTATGCCTCGATCATCCGGCACCGCGGGCGAATCTCCGGGGCTGAGTACGCGACGCCGGTCGGCGTGATCGCCGACGGGGAGGCGTTCCTCATCGCGCTGCCGTACGGCTCGCGCGCGCAGTGGTTGAGGAACGTCCTCGCGGCCGGGTCCGCGACGCTCGTGCACGAGGGGACCACGTACCAGGTGGACCGGCCGGAGCTGATCGCGCTGCCGACCGTGGCGGACCGCTTCTCTGCCTCGGACCAGGGCCTGTTCCGCTGGCTGCGCGTCGAGGACTGCCTCCGCCTGCAGAACGCGGAACGCGAGGAGGCGACCGCCCGGGCGGCATGAGGCGAGGGCCAGTGCCCGCCAAGCGGGCAACGTGATCGTCGCCGTGACGGAGGGCCGCGGCGGACGATCCACTCATCACAGCCTCGATCCTCCTGTTGTAGATCGTCTATCGCGCGTCCAACACCCGTCGGGCGGCGCCGGTCCTCGGCTCGACTGCCGAACCAAGCACCGACCGAGCCCCGCTGGTCAGTCCGGGCGGATGTTCTGATTGAGGCGGAAGACGTTGTCAGGGTCGAACTGCACCTTCGCTCGGACGAGCCGGTCGAAGTTGGCGCGATACGACTTCCGGACCCGGCCCTGGCCTTCATCCATGTACATGTTCACGTACGCGCCGCCTGCCGAATATCCATGGAGTGCCTCCCAGTAGGCGGTCGTCCAGGCGGCCGTCTGGGCACCGGTCGACGCGTCCTCGTCAACCCCGACCATGACCTGGGCCCAGCGTGCCTCCCGATAGCTGAACGCGGTGTCGGCCTCATCTCGGTCATGGGCCGCTCCATCGATCGGGTAGAGATGCATTCCGGACAGCCACGTCGGCAGCGTCGCGGCGAAGCGCACGTGTTCCGAGACCGCATCGTCCGGGATGGTGGTGACAAAGTCGGCGCGCCAGTGCCAGCGGAGCCCCGCCGGGTAGAGTGGATCGAACGCCGTCTGTAGGACAGGAAAGGGCATCGGCTGGATCCCGTCCAGGGCGGGCGGCCCAAACGCATGGATTGGCGCGAAAACCTCGGCTGCACTCGCCGGATCGCCGGAATAGCACCAGACGATGCCGGCCATCTTCTTGAGGTGGAGATGTTCCGGGAAGGGCGGGGCCGGGGGAACGGTCAGGAACGCGAAGAACCCGTTCAGTTCCGGAGGCGCCGCGGGCATGAAATCGCGGTACCAACGAAGCACGGTCTCCGCCTGGTCGAGCTCGTACAGCGTCGGCCCTCCCACGATCGTCGAGACCGGGTGCGCCCGAAACAGGAATGACGTCACGATGCCGAAGTTGCCGCCGCCACCGCGAATCGCCCAAAAGAGCTCTGCGTTCGCCGTGTCGCTCGCCGTGACAAGCTCGCCGGAGGCCAGGAGGACGTCGGCCTCGAGCATGTTGTCGATGGTCAGGCCGTGCCTGCGAGTCAGGTGGCCGACACCACCCCCAAGTGCCAGGCCGGCGATCCCCGTCGTCCCGAAGATGCCGGTCGGGACGGCCAGCCCGAACGCGTGTGTCGCCTGATCGAGATCGGCGAGGGTACAGCCCGGCTCGACCCGCACGGTCCTCTCGTCTGGGTCCACGCGGATTCCGCGCAGTCGTCCCAGGTCGATGACGAGACCGTTCTCAGTGGTCCCGAATCCTGCGCCGTGGTGGCCGCCGCCTCGGACCGCGATCTCGAGGCGGTGGTCGATCCCGAAGCGGAGCGCCGTCTGGATGTCACCGACATCGACAGGCCGGGCGATGAGGGCCGGCCGTCGATCCACCGCGGCGTTGAACACTCGCCGCAAGTCGTCGTAGCGCGAGTCGTCCGGCCCTATGAGGTCACCTCTGAAAACCGCCTTCATCGAGGCGATGGCCGCCTCGTCGAGCTGCGTCTGCCGAAGCGCCCTTGCCATGTCACGCCTCCTCTATCCCGGATGTCGGGGAGAGGCTGGCATGCCAATCGTTCGCGAAGCGTTCGCGCCGGCGTTCGTCGGTGCGTAACCCCCGGTGCCGGCCAGGACAGCTTCGGCTTCGAGGCGGTCCTGGCGCGACGGCTCCGCCACGGCGTCGAGGGCGGCCCGAAGCGTCGCCTGTTCGGATGGCACGCGACGCGCCAGCCCGATCGCAGCGCGGAGAGCCAGCGACCAGGCGCCTTGCGCGACGGCAAGGTCCACGGCGCGACGGTCGGCCGCTTCGCCGCCAGGACCGTCGTCGAGCGTCCCCAGGCGGCGGTGCAGCTCCGGCACCCACCACTGCTCGCCGCTCGTCGCCGCGTCCGCCAATGCCCCGTCCAGGGTTGCGCGCGCATGCTGCAGTTGGCCCGCAGCCTGGTGAGCATCCGCGAGCAGCGACAGGTAGTAGGGCCGCCGGGCGAGGCCGCGGATGGAACGCAGCGCGTCGAGGGCGCGCTCGATCCGAGTGGGACTATCGGATCCGTCTTCCCGGGCTGCCCAGGCCGCCAGGATCACAGGCCATTCCCGGTAATACGCGAAGCCATAGCGGCTGCAGAGCTCGGCCGCGACCGTCCCGTGCTCCAGCATCGCTTCGAGGTCGCCGTCGAACTGGCCAAGGATTGCCGCGTAGCTCCGCGCGATCATCCTCATGTACGGCCCACCGAGAGAGTCAGCCAGGGTGATCGCCCGGCTCGACCACTCCCAGGCGGTTGCCGTTCGACCCTCGAGCCACAGGGCATGTGCTCCCCATGACAGCGCGAAGACGCCGGAATCGGTCCCCGAGGTGAGGGGCCGCGACACGCCGGGCACATACGCCGTGATCGCCCGATCGAATTCCATGACGGCCCTGTCATGGTCACCCAGGAACGTAAGTGATCCACCTAAAGCCAGGTGACTCGCCGATGCGAAGTCCGGATGGCGATCCGATCGGAGGAGGGCGGCCTCGGCGACATCTCTTGACCGGTCTACCTTCCCTCCCACGACGTACACCCCCCACAACCCATTGAGCGCGAAGAGCTCGTCGAGCTCCTCGCCGAGATCCGCGGCCAGGGCGCGGGCGCGCTCGACCGTTGCCTCCTGTCGCGGCGAGGCGTAGCCCTCGATCGCGAGGAGAGACGGCGACAACAGGAGAAGCAGGCGGAGCTCGAGAACGTCGCGGTCGCGGCTCGCCGGCGACTCGGCGAGGATCGCCAGTGCCCGCGAGAGGTGACGCGTGGCCTCGGCGCTCGCGCGGACTCGCGCAGCGACCGCGGCCGCACGCTCGTACATCTCGCGGGCTCGAACGGCCAGACCAGCCGACTCGAGTTGGGCGGCCAGCTGCGCGGCGATCGGGTCGATATCCCCTCGGTGGCGGACCTCGAGCGCTTGCGCGACCCGCCGGTGGAGCACGCGACGCGCGGCCGGCGCGATCCGGTCGTATGCGACCTCGCGGATTCGGTCGTGGCTGAAGTCGTACCGGTTGAGCCCCTGCTCTCGGATGATGCGCCGCCGCCAGAGCTCATCGAGGCCCTCCACGAGGTCGGCCCCATCCAGGTCGGTTGACGCTTCGAGGACGTCGGCGTCGAAATCCCGGCCGATGGCGGCGGCCAGCTCGACGACACGTTGAGCTGTCGGGGTGAGCTGACGGATCCGGGCAGCGATGACGGCCCGCATCCGGGCGGTCATGCGAGCCCTCGCGGGCAGCGCTCCACTTCCCGCGGCCTCGATGGTTTCGGGCTCGGCAGTGCCGGCCAGTCCAGCCCGGGCCAACTCGACCACGAACAGCGGGTGACCTTCGGTCTCGCGATACAGGCGCGCTCGTTCCGCCGCATCGAGCGGCCGATCCGTGGTCGCGGCGGCCAACGCTGCGGTGTCCGCGTGGGACAACGGTCCGAGCTCGAGGTCGAGTAGCTCGGCTCGGTCGCGTGCGTCGGACACGAGAGCCGCCAGGGCCGGGTTGCTCTCGACCTCCCCCGACCGCGCGCCCAGGATGACGAAGCCTGTCACCGCCTCCGTGCGCAGCAGGTAGTGCAACCACTCGAGCGTGTCGGCGTCGGCCCAGTTCGCGTCGTCGAGCACCAGCAGGAGCTGGGCACGTGCGCTCCCCAACGCCCGGGCAAGCGCCTCGAACAGGCGCTGGCGCTGCCAGCTCTCGAGCATCGGCGCGGGCGCGGCGAGGCCGGGGTGTTCGGCGAGAAGCTCGGGCAGAAGCCGCGAGATCTCCGAGATCCAAACCTCATCGAGGCTGTCGAGCAATGGCCGCAGCGGCGCAGAACGGAGCCAGGCCGTGACCGGCGCGTAGGCAAGCGACCCCTCGACGGCCCACGATCGCGCGGTGAGCACCGCGGCTCCCTTGGCGCGCGCCCAACGGCTCAACTCCTCGATGAGGCGACTCTTGCCGATGCCCGCGTCCCCTTGGATCAGTGCGAGCGTAAGGGTCCCCTGCGCGGCTCGGTTCCAGGCATCGACCATGGCCTTCCATTCCGCCTCTCGGCCAACCAGATTCGGCTGGATCGGAACGGTGGATCCAGCGCGGGCCGGCACCTCAGACACATCGAGCCGCACGAGACGCTGATAGGCGGCCAGCGTCTCCGGACTCGGCGCCACTCCGAGCTCGTCGCGCAGCGCGCTGACGCACGCGTGGTACGCGCGGAGGCCCGCCGTGCGATCTCCGACGAGGGCCGCCACACGCATCAGGGCTTGATACCGGGACTCGGCCAGCGGATCGATGGCCACGAGGCGACTGAGCTCCTGCATAGCGGCTCGATACTCGCGGCGCTCTTCGAGAGCGGTGGCGAGCGCATCGACCGTTTCGAGCATCTTGGTTCGGAGGCGGTCGCGATGAGGTTCGATCCAGTCGTCGTAGACCCCGGGCAAGAGGTCGCCACGGTACATCGCGACCGCTGCTCGCAGGCCGTCGACACCACCCGTCACCGCGTGCTCGACGGCGTCCTCGAAGGACGCGACGTCCAGGTGGAACGGACCGTCCGGCCGCCATCGAATCGTTCTGCGTTCGACGGCCAGCAGGCGTTCGGCGTCCGGCAACGCGCGCCGGAGGGCGTGGAGTTCACGTCGAAGGTTCGTGAGGGCCTGAGCGTCGCTCGAGTCGGGCCACAACGTGTACGCGACCTCGGTCCGTTCGAGAGGCCGGTCGCGGTTGAGCAGGAGATACGCGATGAGCCGCGGGTTCCGTACCTCCCCGACACGCTGCCCAGAATCAGCCAGGGCAAGATGGCCGAGCAGCTGCACCTCGAGCATCGCTTCCTCCGGACGCTCGGAAGATACGCCCTGCATCGGTCCGGCACCTCGCGGTCACAGCGCGAGGCGCTCTGCCAGGCGACCCAGGACTCTCGACTCAGCCGATCGCGCGAGGACCCGCGTATCGGGTGGCGTCACCCGCGCCGCGTCTCGCCGTGGGCCAGATGCAGGCATGGACGCACAGCCACCGGCCGTCGCGGCGGGCCCCGTACGACGTCGAGACCATTGGAGGCGCTCATCAACGTCGTGAAGCCGATGGCCGAGGCCTTCCCGGTCGGCTCCTGACGGAAGCGTTGCGTCGGCAGCCGTCAGTCGCGCGCCGCTCGATGGCGCCGGAGCCACCTGGCGGGTGCCGTCATGGTCCCGAGCGCCATGGCCAGGGCGGCGCTCTTCCGCACGTTCCCGAAGTACCGCCACTGGCGGCGGCGGTCGACGCACACCTTGTGCGCCGAGACCACGGGCGTCTCGACGCCCAGCGATCGGGCAAGGTTGGCGAGCGTCTCCTCCCAGAAGCGATCGTTGGCGCGGTTGGCCCCGAGGAGGTACGTGAGCTCGATGATCGGGTCGGCGGTCCGCTCGAGGGCCTGCGCCTGCACGACAGTGACGTCGCCATCACGTGACGCCGAGAACGTGAGCCACGCCGACAGGGCGTGCCCCTCGGGGGTCATGAACGTGAACGACTCGCGGTCCGCGTAGATGACCATCACGCCCGTCGACATCCGGACCGGCCCCGGCATGGGCGCGACCTCGAGCAGCGCGACCTCGCCTGGTTGGATCCCGGACAGCGGCGCGTAGAACCGCGCGCCGCGGGGCCAGAACGACGGGAACCGCTCCTTCCAGTGGCGTACGACCGACTCGGGGTCGGCGTCGATTCCGTCGAGTCGGACGGTGAACGTCTTCTGCCACATCTGGCCGAAGCCCTGCACGGGCCCGACGACGCGCCTGCCGGTCACGGTGTCGCGCGACGCGCCGCTGGCCGTCGTCGACAGACGCTCCACCGGCCGCGCCCAGGCGTCGGCGTCGCGCGGGGGAGTTGGGACGCTGGCAGTCATCGCGGACCTCCTGTCAGGCCGAGGCCGCGGCGAGGGCGGCCGGCTCGTCGTCGTGGATCCCGATCGCCTCGTCGAGGCGGGTGAGGGAAAGGATCTGGCGGTAGTGCTCGGACAACCCGATGGCGAGGAGCCGCTGGCCTGCCCGCTGAGCGCGGACGAGGAGGGTCACGAGCAGCCCGATGCCACCGCTGTTCATGTACTCCAGGTCGGAAAAGTCCAGGACGACGGACCGGGTGCCGGGCGGGGCTTCCCCATACGCGTCCATGAGCGTTGCCTCGCTCGCGCCGGTGATCTCGCCGTGGATCCGCAGGATCGTGGCGCTCGAAGCAGGGATGACATCGATCGTCGTACCGGTCATGGGAGCCTCCTCAAGCTGGGCCGGCCGCGGGCGACGCGTCGGCGATGGTCAGGTAGTCCGACAGGCGGGTGATCCGGAAGATCTCGCGGTAGTGGTCGCTGAGGCCGACCGCGACGACCTCGCGGTGGTCTCGGCGGGCCTCGGCGAGCAGGCGGACGATCAGCGCGATGCCGGTCGAATTGATGTAGCCGACGCGCCCGAAGTCGAGCACGACCCGGGCGGCGTCGTCGCCGGCTGCGCGGGCATAGGCGGCGGCGAGCGCCTCGTCGGCGGCAAGGTCGATGTCGCCGCGCATCCGCAGGGTGATCTCGGCGGGGGCCGAGGCGACGATTTCGGCGTCGAAGCGTGCGTCGTCCATGGGGTTCTCCGTGGTCATCGCCCGTCCCGGGCGAGGGTGAGGGTGACGGTCTGAAGGCCGTCCGCCGCGGACACGTCCATGGCATCCACCATGTTCCGAATCAGGAAGAGGCCCCAGCCTCGGGGCCGCTGTCGGCCTTCGAGCTTGGCGTCGAGGTCCGGCGGCTCCACGTCGGGCACCGGGCCGGACAGCGCGCGGTCCGTGACCCGCACGCGGACCGAACGGTCGTCGGCGTCGACCCGGACATCCACGGGGACGGCGGGGTTGCCCTGGGACCCGTACTCGATGGCGTTCATCACCGCCTCGGCGACCGCGGTCTTGAGGCGCTCGAGGCGGGGCGGCTCCAGGCCGAGGGGCGCGACGACCTCGGCCACCCGCTGCATCGCGTCGCGCTCGTTGCCGAGGGCGCCGGCGATCGTGAACGCGAGGAGGGGCTGGGCGCCGGCCGACGGGG
>DASTVH010000396.1:0-2984 GCA_035759195.1 Candidatus Limnocylindrales bacterium | reverse complement strand
CATGAAGATGTCGGTCGCCCCTTCGGGACCCGGCGCTCGACCGAACAGCAGGGTGGCCCCGTCCCAGCTGAACGAGCCGCGCGTCTCGTTCGCCGCGGTGTTGAGGTCCGAGCCGGCGTTCACCGGTGCGGACCACGGGTGGTCGACCGACGGTCGGGTCGCGAACCACAGGTCCAGGCCGCCCAGAGTCCCGGCTCGATCCGAGTCGAACACGATCTCGAGGCCGTTGTTGCCGACGTTCGGGCGGAAGTCACCCGCGGCGCTGTTCAGCTCCGCCACGGGGGTCTCCGGACCGAAGCCGCCTCGCCCCACCGACCGGCTGGCCATGATGTCGGGGCCGGTTGAGAAGTAGAGCCAGCGCTCGCCCCCTGCTTCGAAGTAGGACGGCCCGGCCTCGCCGCCGGCCGAGTTGACCTGGCAGCCGAGGTTCACGGGATCGGTCCAGCCCGATGCCGGGTTCTTGCGGGCGAAATAGATGTCGGGTCCGCCGCACGCCCCGGCCACCGTGCGGGAGCTCACGAAGAACAGCCCCTTGCCTCGAACCGGTGTGGGGCAGAAGTCGTCGGCGGTGCTGTTGATGGGGGCACCGAGGTTCACCGGCTCGCCGAAGCCGACCTCGGTGCCCGAGCGGTGGGCGACCCAGATGTCGAGACCGCCCAGCCCGCCGGGCCGATTGGACGCCATGTACAGGCTCAGGCCGTTGGGCGACTGGATCGGGCAGCCGTCGACGAACGCGGTGTTCACGTCCCCGCTGCTGCCGGGCAGGGCCTCGATCGGCGTCGCCGCCTGCCACGGCCCGGCGGGTCTGGCCAGAACCGCGGTTGGGAGGGCGAGCAGGCAGAGGATGACGAGGAACATCAGGGACGGTGCGAGGCGCGCACATTGGCGCGCGGCGACGCGAGTCATGGCAGAACGCTCCTTCCGCAGGCGAACAGCAGATTCGACGGGGCGGGCGCGAAGCGTCGGCGACGTCCGGCGACACCGCCCCGCGATGGGGCACCCCGATCAGGGGACCGGGTCGAGCTGGACCGAGTCGACGACCTCCTGGAGGATGCGAACGTCGCGGTCGCTCGCTCCGGGAAATGACGACGCTTCGATGACGAGTCTCGTGCCGTCGACGTCCACGATCCAGAGGTCGACGCTCTGGCCGGCCCCGGCGACCCTCGCGGTCGTCGTACCGCCGATGTAGTACAGGCCGACAGACTCGGCGACGCATTCGGTCAGGTCGTCGGCGATCGTCAGCCCGACGTGGACCGCGTCGAAGCTGTCGATCTTGACGTCGGTCGGTCCGTCGATGGCGGCGTGGGGCAGGCGTGCCCAGACGGCCGCGAGGTCATCCACCTGCTCGCCGACCGGAACTCCGGTGAAGTCGCTGCATGAATCCCGCATCACGACGGTGATCGTGTTGAATGCGAGCAGGACGCCGTCCGGCGGGTCCACGAACGGCGGAACGCCGAGGAAGTTCGGGCCGCCGGCGTCCCAGCCGGTCGCGGCGGCGGGGATCGTGAGTCCGATCTCCACGCCGGCGTACCGGGTGACGTAGGAGCCGGGCCCGAGGGGCCCGTTTGCGGCGGGCCACCGTGGATCCGAGGGCACAGGGGTCGGGCTGGGCGTCGAGTCCGGGGTCGCGGTGGCCGTCGGGCCTGGCCCGCCGGTGCCGCTCCGCGGTCCTGTGAACACGTTCCAGCCAGCGAAGACGAGGAGGACGACTGCGGCCGCTGCGGCCACAAGCTTGGCCGTGAAGTTCATGGAGAGCCTCCATTGGGGGAGGCGCCGTGCGCGGCGTTGCGGTTGTCGGGCGATTCCGGCCGCGACGACGTCGATGACGTGGTCGGGCATGACGGAAGGGCCCTCCTGGAACCAGGCTCCGAGCAGGGGACCGATATCGGAGCGATCGTTCACGCCGAGTTCCCTCCGACGTAGGCGGCCCGGGCGTCCGCATCGAGTGCGGCGCGCATGGCGCGATGGGCATGATGGAGTCGGGATCGGACCGTCCCGCCCGGCACGCCGAGCACCTCGGCGATTTCGGACGGTTCGTATCCGAGGTAGTGGCGGAGCACGAGGATCGCCCGCTCCTCAGGCGTCAGCCGTCGGAACGCGCGTTCGAGAAGTTCGCGATCGGCGATCCCGGCGAGATCGTCCGCCGCGGCCCGCTCGACCGGGAGCACCCGGAGGTTCGTCGCCCTCCGCCGGTCGCGTCGAGCGTGGTCGATGCAGACGTTCGTCAGGAGCCGCCGGGCCCAGGCGTCGAACCGGTCCGGATCGCGGAGGTCCCGCAGGTCGCGCCAGGCGATCACCAGCGCGTCCTGGAGGGCGTCCTCGGCCCGGTCGACATCACGGAGGATCCGGTGGGCCAGCCTGAAGAGGCCGTCGCCGTGCGAGCGGACCAGGTCGACGAACGCACCCTGGTCACCCCGCTGGGCTGCCTCGACGAGGTCTCGGTCCACCCCTCACCCTTCTCGCTGGACGTCCATCGGGGACGTCGTCCGCATTGTTGGCGGTACGGCGAGCAACAGCGTTGGAAAGTCGTCCTCGCGACGCCCGATCACCGGCACGGCGCCGCTCTGGCGCGCGCCCGCGGCGGACCCGCGGCGGATCGACACGTGGCACGATGGCGTTGACTCAAGCACGGAGGGCGCTCGATGCCAAGCGCTGATTCGACGCCGTCGGAGCCCGGCCGGGATCGCCGCGGCCGATGAAGGTCGGCCATGTCCGCGAGCGCCACGCGCCCGCGGGCGCCCCGTGGCGGCTCGCCGCTGCCCTTGACGCGGGCGAGGAGCCGTCGACCTGGCTCGACCTCGAGATCGCCCGCCGCCGGGCGGTCGCCGCGGACCCTCGCCTCGCCCACAACTCGGCCCTCCACCGCGAGCCGGTGCGCACGCTCGACGACCACCTCGCGCTCGGCCTGCGGGTCGCAGCCCTGGCCGAGCTGCTCGAGGCGTTCGAGCCGCGGTCCGACCCGGCCTCCGGCGACGACGACGCCG
>DASTVH010000395.1:0-4838 GCA_035759195.1 Candidatus Limnocylindrales bacterium | reverse complement strand
GCGATCGGCGCCCAGATCGCCCAGCGCAACAACCTGCCGTTCAAGGTGATCAACGGGATCGCCGCCCACCACCAGGAGGTCGAGTACGCCTGCCTGGAGGCGCCGATCGTCCAGATCGCCGATGCGATCAGCGCGTCGCGGCCCGGTGCCCGGGGCGAGACGATGGACACCTACGTCAAGCGCCTCGAGGACCTCCAGGCGATCGCCGAGAGCTTCGCCGGGGTCGAGCGCTCGTTCGCGGTCCAGGCCGGCCGCGAGGTCCGGATCCTCGTCCGCCCCGAGGAGATCGACGACCTGACGGCCTCGCGCCTCGCCCGCGACATCGTCCGCAAGATCGAGGAGCAGCTCACGTACCCCGGCCAGATCAAGGTCACGGTCATCCGCGAGACACGCGCCGTCGAGTACGCGAAGTAGTCCCGCGGCGGCGGCCGCATGCCAGGCGCGTCGACCGGTCTGGACGAGGGGTCTAGAATCGGGGGTCTCCCCGACCCGCCCACGAGCCGGCCTCACCGACTCGGACGGGCCGAACGCGCGTCAGGAGGTAACCGATGAACGCGTTCCTGGTCGACCTGGAGAACAAGCCCGGTGCGCTCGCGACGCTGGCCGAGGCCATCGCCGCGAAGGGCGTCAACATCACCGGGGTCGCCGGCACGAGCTGTGACAGCGGCGGCAGGGTCGCGATCGTCACCGCCGACGACACGACGACCCGGACGGTGCTCCAGAACGGCGGTCACTCCTTCAAGGAGATGGAGATCACCGAGGCGCACCTGCGCGACGAGCCGGGGTCGCTGGCCAAGACCACCCGCCGCCTCGCGCAGGCCGGGGTGAACGTCGAGGCGATCTTCCCGACGGGCATGTCGGGTCGTGACATCTCGGTCGCCTTCGTGACGAACAACCCGTCGAAGGCGCGCGAGGCGCTCGCGGTGGCCTCGAGCGTCGGCTGACGCATCGATTCGGCCGAGCCGATCGAAGGGGCGGGGCCGGCGGCTCCGCCCCTCTCGCCGTCCGGGTCGTCGAGGGGCTATGCGGGCGGGAATATTCCAGGGAGGCGTAGAAACACGCACGACGTCGTCCCGCCCGACGATCCGTGGCTCCGGACATGCATAGAGCTGATATTCCGACCGTCAACTGCGCCGGTTGCGCGGCGTGCGCAGGGATTCAAACATCCACGGAATATTCGAAGGGCCTGAGTGGGCACGCAGCGACGGCACCGGGGCGACGGTATCGGAGCGACGCTCGAGGGCCCCACTTTTCGGCTGTCCGGGTCGTCGGTCGGCCCCGCGCTTACGCGTCTGCAACACGGGTTCCCTACGTTTGGCGAGAGTCATCGCTGCCGGGTCGCTCAAAGTCGGAAGGCCGCAGATGGAATCCACTCTCCGGGGACAGTGTCCGACCTGTCGGGCGATCAACTGGTCTCGCGACGGGGTCACGATCGCCGTCGACGTCAATGGCGACGTGCACCGGCTCCGCACGACCTCGACGGGCGATCGCTCGGCTGCCGACGTCGCCCGCTGGACGTGCGAGCGGTGCGGCTATCAACCTGCGGAAGGCAGCGACCTCGACACCGAGCTGAGCATCCTGGCGATCTCCAACCCGGCCTCTCGACCCGGTACTTCGGGCTGACGAGGTACTGTAGGTCCACGTACAGAACCATTGCCGCCCGAAGATCGGCCCTTTCGGGTCATGCGGGCTGGGTCACGCGGACCTAGCATCCCGGCACGCGGTCCAGGCCCAGCGCAGGAGATCCCGAATGGCCCCACCCCGCCGGACGTCGCGTCCCGCCGCCAGCGCCATCCGCGTCGTCGTGGTCGAGCCCCGGGAGATCGTGAGCGTCGGCGTCCGGGAGATCCTCGATCGCGAGACGGACATCGAGGTCGTGGCCAACGTCGCCACGCCGGCCGAGGCCATCCGGATCGTCGAGGGGTCCGAGCCTCACGTCGTGCTGGTCGACGCCGATCTGCCGGGTCCCGGCGCGACCGAGGAGACTCGCCGGCTGCGGCGCGGCATGCCGGGGTCGCGACTCGTGGTCATGGGCGGCGACGACAGCGACGTGAGCATCGCCGGCGCCGTCGAGGTCGGTGCGGCCGCGCACGTGGCCTCCAAGGCCGTTCCCGCCGACCTGGTCGACACGATCCGCCGAGTGGCCGACGGGGACGATCCCCTCAAGGATGAGCTCCTCGAGCGGCCGGACGTCGTCGAGCGAATCGTCGAAAGCATCCGCGACTCCATCGACGGACGACAGCCGCGCACGAATCCACTCACCCCCAGGGAGCTCGACATCCTGGCCAAGGTCGCTGCGGGCTCCCGGAACCGCGACATCGCCGCGGCCCTCGGCCTGAGCGAGCAGACCGTCAAGAACCATCTGACACGGGTCCTCTACAAGCTTGGCGTCCCCAACCGAACGCATGCGGTGATGTACGCGACCCGCCAGGGCTGGCTCGTCCTTGATGGCATGACCGAGGCTGCGCCGGCTGCCCCGAGGCGCCGCCGCCGCGAGCCCTGAGGACGTCGCCCCGGCCGGTGTGCCGAGGGCGACGACGGCTTCGGACTCCCTGTCGCTGGGCCGATCGGTAGACTCTGGCGAGAGGCGACCGCGCGAGTCGGTCGCCTGATGGCGCCGGGCCCGGGACGTCGTGGGGTCGCTCGAGCCCGCCGGTCACCTCAGCCAGGTTCCGAGGATCCATGCAGGACGAATCAGTCGACGAACGCGGCCCGATCGGCCGGACCCGCCTCGGCAACGCCCCCAACAGCGACACGCCCCGCCCGCCGGGCGCCTGCCGGGTCCTGATGATCGGGGACATGATCGGCAAGCCCGGCCGGCTCGCCGTCGAGCGGCTCCTGCCGGCCCTCCGCGAGGAGCGCGGCATCGACTTCGTGACCGCCAACGGCGAGAACGTCGCCGGCGGCATGGGCCTGACGCCCTCGACGGCGGACACGATCCTCGCGGCCGGCGTCGACGTCATCACGAGCGGCAACCACATCTGGGACAAACGCGAGATCTACCCGTACCTCGAGGCGACCGAACGCGTCCTGCGGCCGCTCAACTACGGCACGACCGGCGTGCCCGGGCGCGGCTGGGGCGTCTACCACGCGCTCGACGGCACCGAACTCGCGGTGATCAACCTCCAGGGCCGGACCTACATGCAGCCGATCGAGAACCCGTTCACCGATGCCGACCGCCTCCTCGACGAATCGTCGGAGCCGTTACCGCCGGTCCGGATCGTCGACTTCCACTGCGAGCTGACGTCCGAAAAGAACGCGTTCGGGCTCCATCTCGACGGCCGCGTCAGCGCGGTCGTCGGGACCCACACCCACGTCGTGACCGCCGACGAGCGGATCCTGCCGGGCGGCACGGCGTACCAGACCGACCTGGGGATGACGGGCCCCGTCTGGAGCGTTATCGGCTTCGACCCGAAGACCGTCCTGCCCCGCTTCATCAACGCCCTCCCGACCCGGTTCGAGGTCGGTGACGGGCCGGTCGTCTTCAACGCGACGCAGATCGACATCGACCCCGCGACGGGGCGGGCCGTCGGCATCGAGCGGATCCAGCGACTCCTCGAGGTATAGGGCCCGGTGCGCTCCCGGCATGTCCCGGCCCGACCCGACTCCACCGGCCTGCCGGCCGGCGGCTCGATCGTCGACCTCCACACTCACACGACCCGCTCCGACGGCGTCCTCGAACCTGAGCAGCTCCTCGCGGACGTCGTCGCGGCCGGCGTCCGGATCCTCGCGATCACCGACCACGACTCCCTTGCGGGATACCGCGAGCTGACGGCCGCGAGGGGAGCCCAACCCAGCCTCCAGGTCATCCCGGGCGTCGAGATCAACGCGCTCGCCCGGGGGATCCCGAACGTCGACGAGCTCCACGTCCTGGGCTTCGGCGTCGATCCGGACGACGAGGCCTTCGAAGCCACCCTCGCCCGCCAGCGGGCGGCGCGTCGCGTCCGGTTCGAGCGGACCGTCGTGCGTCTCCGCGAGCTGGGCCTCCCGATCGACGCCCAGGTGGCGCTTCTCGACCTGACCCGGGACGACGCCCTGGGCCGGCCGACGATCGGGCGAGCGCTCATCGCGGCCGGCCACGTGCGGAGCGTCGAGGACGCCTTCCAGCGGCTCATCGGCCACGGAGGCCCGGCGTACGTGCCCCGGGACGGGCTCGGTCCGCTCGAGGCGATCGCGGCGATCCGGGCGGCCGGCGGGTTGCCCGCACTGGCGCACTTCTGGGACGCGCCGCTCCGGATCGACCTGCTCCGCGAGCTTCGGGAAGCAGGGCTGGGCGGCCTCGAGGTCCATCACATCTCGTTCCCGCCCGAGACGGTGGCCGCAGTCGGCGAGGTCGCGACCGCCCTCGCCCTCGTCCCGACCGGCGGGACCGATTTCCACGGCGACACCGGGACGTACGCCGACGCCCACGCGGCGCTCGTCGTCCCGGAACCTGTCGGGACCGGATTGCTTTCTGTCCTGGCTGGGCACGCGACCCGCGCCTGAAGGAGACGGGCTCAGTCGCGGTCGGACGTCGTCCCGACGTGCGGCCGGTGGTCCCCATCGCGGAGGCGGGTCGCCAGCTCGGTCCGGTTGCGGGCGCCCAGCTTGACCAGGACGTTCGACACGTGACGCTCGACGGTCTTGCGGGCGAGGAACAGCGTCGCGGCGATCTCGGGGTTCGTCGCGCCGGCGGCGACGAGACGGGCGACCTCGGTTTCGCGGGCCGTCAGCTCCGCTCCGGTGTCGCTCGCGGCCTTCGCGGCCCCGCGGCGCCATGTCCTGACACCGAGCGCGCGCAGGGACCGATCCGCGATGCCCGCGAGCGTCGGGGCGCCGATCTCGCGCGCGGCCGACGC
>DASTVH010000394.1:0-17532 GCA_035759195.1 Candidatus Limnocylindrales bacterium | reverse complement strand
GACGAGGGCCGGCCAGCGGTCGGGTCCGTAGACGCCCTCGCGGCGGTCGATCACCACGCCGAACGCCTCGGCCGACCACGGCGCGCCGAGCAGCTCCCAGTCGAAGACGAGGTGGCGCTCGGCGGCCAGCTCGGCGGCCCGTTCGGGACCGGCGTCGAACAGCTCGCCGACGGTGAACGTCGCGGGGTACGAGTCGACGAGCGACCGGAACCGGCCGACGAGGTCGACGAAGTCCGGCTGGTCCCGGTCGTGCCGGTGGACCTGGCGGCTCCAGGCCGTGGGCCCCCGCCGGCGCGGGTTCGAGAGCAGGTCGGGGTGCTTGAGGAAGACATTGAAGACGTCGAGCCGGAAACCGTCGACGCCGCGATCGAGCCAGCCGCGGACCATCCGGAACTGGGCGTCCTCGACCGCCGGGTTGCGCCAGTTCAGGTCGGGCTGCTGGGCGAGGAACGTGTGGTGGTAGAACTGGTTCCGCCGAGGCTCCCAGGTCCAGGCCGGGCCGCCGAAGAAGGAAACCCAGTTGTTCGGGCGTCTCGGGCGGCCGCGGCTGTCGTATCCGGCCGGATCGCGCCACAGGTACCAGTCGGCGAACGGGTTGTCACGCGACTGGCGGCTCGCCTCGAACCAGGGATGTCGATCGCTCGTGTGGTTCATCACCAGGTCCAGGACGACCCGGATGCCTCGCCGGTGGGCCTCGGCGACGAGTCGGTCGAAGTCGGCCTCCGTGCCGAACCGCGAGTCGACCGCCTCGTGGTCGCTCACGTCGTAGCCGACATCGAGGCCCGGAGACGGGTAGATCGGCGAGAGCCAGATCGCGTCGACGCCGAGCCCGCCGGGTCCGAGATGGTCGAGCCGGGCGATGATGCCGGGCAGGTCGCCGACGCCGTCGCCGTCGCTGTCGGCGAAGCTGCGGGGGTAGATCTGGTAGACGACGCCCTCGCGCCACCACTCGGGGCCGAGCGCGGCGGGGGCGACCGGATCCGGCCCCGGCCGGCCGGTCGCCGCCGGCGCCGCATTCGCGGCCGATGCGGCGGCGGGAGGACGGTGCCGCGGATCGATCAACGAGTCGGCACTCCCAGGGTCATCTCGGCTCCCGGTGGAGGTGCGGAAGGGTTGACGCGACCGTGCGAACGGAGTACTAATACGCGTCACTAACGCGAGTTAGTGTCCCCCCTCCGTGGTCGCTCGGTCAAGACCTTCGCCGGTCGCCGGGCCGTCGCGGATCCGGCAGCGGAGCGAGATGACGATCGCGCGCAGGCGACCGACGAGCGCGGACGTGGCGGCCCGGGCGGGCGTGTCGCGGACGACCGTGTCGTTCGTCCTCAACGATCGACCGGGGACCAGCATCAGCCCCCAGACCCGCCGCCGGGTCCTCGACGCCGCCACCGAGCTGGGCTATCACCCGCACGCCTCGGCCCGCGGCCTGGCCGGCGGCAAGAGCCACATCCTGGGCTTCGTCCTGCGCCAATCGGCCGAGCAGGTCGCGGGCGACGGCACGCTGGCCGAGACGCTCAGCGGGCTGGCCGCGGCCGCCCGGACCGCCGGCTTCCGGGTCATGGTCGAACCGCTCGACCCCTCGGATGGCTCGTACGACGCGCTCCTCCGGGCCCAGCACGCCGACGGGCTTGTCGTCTCCGGCCCACGGGTCGACGATGCCGGGCTGGCCACGCTCGCCGCGGATGGCTTCCCGATCGTCCTCCAGGGCTCGCTCGCGGGCATCGACGCGCCGAGCGTCGACGTCGACAACGTCAGCGGCGCCCGGCGCGCGGTCGAGCACCTCATCGGCCTCGGCTGGCGCCGGATCGGCTGCATCACGAACGCGCCGCTGGCCTACACGGCCGCCCAGGAGCGCCTCGACGGCTACCGCAGCGCGCTCGAGGCGGCCGGCCTGCCGTTCGACGAGACGCTCGTCGAGGAGGCCGACTTCGACGCCGGCAGCGGCCATCGTGCGATGGCCCGCCTGCTCGCTCGGGCACGCCCGGATGCGGTGTTCGTCGCCAGCGACGTCGTCGCCTTCGGGGCGATCGCCGCGATCCGCGAGGCGGGCCTCAGGGTTCCCGACGACATCTCGGTCGTCGGGTTCGACGACATCGCCCTCGCGGGCTTCTTCGATCCTCCCCTGACGACCGTCCGACTGCCTGCCTATGATCTGGGCATGGCCGCCGGCACGGCGCTCCTCGATCGGGTGGCCGGCCGGCCGGTGCCGGACCGGACGCTCCTCCCGACCGAGCTGATCGTGCGGTCCTCGACGGCTCCCTCAACCAAGGCGGAGGCGTATGGACCGGGACCCTGAGGAGAGCGGATCCCGACGGGCAAGGAGGAGGACCGTGGTCGCTGGCCGCAGGTCCGGGAAGGAGAATTGGATGAGGCAACGCAAGCAACTCTGGCGCCAGGTGGCGGTACTGCTGGGGGCGACCATGCTCGTCGTGGCCGCCTGCACGGGTGGCGGCGCGACCGACACCACGGAGAAGGAAGTCACGGTCGTCGGCTCGTGGGGTGGCTCCGAGCAGGAGTCGTTCCTCGCGATGGTCAAGCCGTGGGAGGAGCGAACCGGGAACACGGTCAAGTACACGGGTTCGCGCGGTCTCGGTGCATACCTGACGACCGCGGTCGCGTCCGGCACGTTGCCCGATCTTGCGGGCCTTCCGGGGCCGGGCGAGATGGCCCAGTTCGCGCGCGGCGGCTCGCTGAAGCCGCTCGACGACGTGCTGGACCTCGAAACGTACAAGGCCGACACGGTGCCCGCACTCGTCGAGCTCGGCACGGTTGACGGCAAGATCTCGGGCGTGTTCATCAAGAGCTCGGTGAAGGGCTTCATCTGGTACAACACCGCGAATTACTCCGGCGAGGCGCCGGCGACGTTCGACGAGCTGGCCGCGATGGATCCCGAGCCAGCCGACGCTCTCTGGTGCGTCACGCTCGAGTCCGGCGCCGACTCCGGCTGGCCCGGCACCGACTGGATCGAGGACTTCGTCATCCGCCAGTCCGGGCCCGAGGTCTACGACGCCTGGGTCGCCGGGACGACGAAATGGACCGATCCCGCGATCAAGCAGGCGTTCGAGGCATTCGGCGACGTCCTCGAGAACTCGTTCGGTGGGCCCGCCTACATCAACAGCACGAACTTCGGTGGCGGCGGCAATGAGCTGTTCACGGATCCGCCGGGCTGCCTCTTCCATCACCAGGCCAGCTTCATGACCGACTTCTTCAAGGAGCAGGGTGGAGCGTCCGAAGGGGACTACGACTTCTTCGTGATGCCCGAGATCAACTCCGAGTTCTCGGGGGCCCTCACCGGCGGCGGCGACTTGTTCGGCCTCTTCTCGGACAAGGCCGCGGCAAAGGACCTGCTGAAGTACATGGTCACCGCCGAGGCACAGCAGATCTGGGCCGACCGGGGCGGATTCGTCTCCGCCAACACGAAGGTCACCACGTATCCGAACCCGGTCGAGCAGAAGTCGGCCGACGCGATCAAGGAGGCGTCCGTCTTCCGCTTCGACGGCGGCGACCTGATGCCGGCGACGATGAAGGCTGCGTTCTTCACGGCGATGGTCGAGTTTGCCGAGAACCAGGGCGAGCTCGACTCGATCCTGGCGAACCTCGACGAGGTCCAGGCCACGGCCTACGAGGCCGCGCCCTAGCGAGTTGCGGCAGAGGAGCCGGACAGCCCGGCTCCTCTGCTCCGTTCTGAGGAGGAGGTGGAATGGACCAGCTCGTAACCGCGATCGTCGCGGTCGTTGGAGTGCCGGCGGCGCTGGTGGGCTACATCCTCCTGACGGAGCGCCTGATCCAGGTGCTCCCGGAGAAGCGGCAGGGACGCATCCGACCGTGGTTCTGGATCGCCCCTGCCGTCCTCTTCCTGTTCGTGTTCCTCATCTACCCGACGATCAACACGATCGTCCTCTCGTTCCTCGACGCCCAGTCGCGGAACTTCGTGGGCCTCGACAACTACGTCTGGTTCATCCAGGACCGGGGCACGATCGAGGCGCTCCGCAACAGCGTCCTGTGGGTCGTGTTCATGACGGCCGGTGTCGTCGGGCTGGGCCTGCTCATTGCAATCCTGGTCGACCGCGTCCGCTACGAGCCGATCGCCAAGTCGGTCATCTTCGTACCGCTCGCGATCAGCTTCGTCGCCGCCGGGATCATCTGGCAGTTCATGTACCAGTACCAGGATCCGAGCCGGCCCCAGACGGGAACGCTCAACGCATTGATCGGGCTCGTGGGGCTCGGGCCGACCCGATTCACCCAGGAGGAGCCTCTCAACAACTTCGCCCTGATCTTCATCGGGATCTGGATGTGGACAGGCTTCGCGATGGTGATCCTGTCCGCCGGGCTGAAGGGCATCAGCACGGAGCTCCTTGAGGCCGCCCGGGTCGACGGCGCGAACGAGTGGCAAGTCTTCCGCGGGATCATCCTGCCGCTACTCATGCCGACGATCTTCGTCGTCGGTACGACGATCGTGATCACGGCCCTGAAGTCATTCGACATCGTGTTCACGGTCACGAACGGCAACTTCGGCACCGACGTGATCGCCCGGGAGATGTGGCAACAGATGTTCACGCCGCCGGGCAACTTCGGAAGGGCGAGTGCGGTGGCGATCGTCCTGCTCCTCGCGATCATCCCGTTCATGGCCGTCAACGTGAAGCGCTTCCGCGAGCAGGAGGCGATCCGATGACGGTGGTCACCAAGCCGCTCGAATCGGCCGGCCCGAACGTCGCTGCGCGAAAGCAGGGGCGCGGCCTGTCGCGGATCTTCCTGCACGTCATCGTGATCGGGCTGATGATCCTGTGGGTCGTCCCGACACTCGGCCTGTTCGTGAACTCGTTCCGGCCGGCATCCGACGTGTCCCGATCCGGCTGGTGGGAAGGGCTCGTCCCGCCATGGGAGTTCACCCTCGACAACTACAGCCGTGTCATCGCCGCAAACAATCTCGGCGACGCGTTCATCAACAGCCTGTTCATCACGATCCCCTCGACGGTCATCCCGGTGATGGTCGCTGCATTCGCGGCCTACGCCTTCGCCTGGATGAACTTTCCGTTCAAGAACGCCATCTTCGTGGGGATCGTCGGGCTGCTCGTGATCCCGCTGCAGTCAACCCTCATCCCCGTGCTCCGGCTGCTCGCGGGCTGGGGCATTGCCGGCGAGTTCCTCGCCGTCTGGCTGGCCCACACGGGCTACGGCCTGCCGTTCGCCGTGTATCTCCTCCGGAACTACATGGGCGGGCTGCCGCGTGAGGTGTTCGAGTCCGCCTCGATCGACGGCGCGAGCCCGACGACCGCGTTCTTCCGGCTGGCACTGCCGATGAGCGTCCCGGTGCTCGCGTCGCTCGCGATCTTCCAGTTCCTGTTCGTCTGGAACGACCTCCTGGTCTCGCTGATCTACATCGGACCGACGAACCCCGACAACCTCCCGATGACGGTGCGAGTGGCGAGCCTCGTGAGCTCGCTTGGCGGCGAGACGCACTTCCTCACGGCTGCTGCGTTCCTCACGATGATCCTCCCGCTCGTGGTCTTCATCGCCCTGCAGCGGTACTTCGTCCGGGGGATCACCGGCGGAGCCGTCAAGGGCTGATCTCCGGTCCGACGGGCGGGCGCCTCCTCCCCCGCCCGTCGGAACCGGTCGTCGCGTCGCGGAGCGTCCCGCCGCGCGCCCAGCTCCCCCGGCGGTCGTCCGATTTCGGAGTCCGAAATCGTCGCGGCGGAGGGGGGTGATTTCCTCCGGCGTGCGAAATCGGACAAGCTGCGGCAAGGCGTCCGCGCGGCGCCCACCCCGGCGGCCGCGCGCCGGGGCCACCGCCCGGGGCTACCGCCGGAGCCGCTCCCGCAGCCGCGCGACCTGGTCGGCCAGCTCGGCCTCACGCCCGCGTGCGCCCTCGACCACCGAGGCCGGCGCCTTCGCGGTGAACGCCGCGTTGGCCAGTCGCGTCCGGGCCGCCTCGAGAAGTCGCTCCGCCTCGGCCAACTCCTTCTCGAGCCGGGCCAGCTCGGCGGCGGGCGGCCCTTCGGCCCCTTCCCCCAGGGCGACGTCGGCCTCGATCTCGCCGACGACGACCGACAGGCCCGGCCGTGACCCGGCCGCCGTGAGGAACGCGTCCCGCTGCGCATGGCGGACGAGCGGCCGGCACCGCGACAGCCGCTCGAGAGCCGGCCGGAGGGCATCGAACGCACCGGCCAGCGAAGTCGGGGCGAACACCTCGCCGGGCAGCCAGCGGCCCGGCTCGACGCCGCCTTCGGCGCGGGCGCTACGGACAACCCGGACCAGCTCCACGAGGGCGCCGACCGCCGATTCGGTGACGGGGTCGCGGGGGCCGGCGACCGGCCACCGGGCGACGACGAGCATGGGCGGGTCCTCGGGCCTGTGCGGCAGTGCCCCCCACAGCTCCTCCGTCACGAACGGCATGACCGGGTGGAGCAGGCGGAGGTACGTGTCGATCGCCTCGACGAGCGTCCACCAGGTCGCTTCTCGGTCGGCGGCCGGCAGCGATTCGTCCGCGAGGCGGACCTTGGCCAGCTCGAGACCCCAATCGCAGAACTCGGACCAGATGCCGTCGTACAGCGCTCGGGTCACCTCGCCGAACTGGTAGTCGGCCACGCCCCGATCGACCTCGGCGACGGTGGCAGCCAGGCGAGATCGGATCCACCGCTCGGCCGGACCGAGCCGATCCGCGTCCGGGGCGATCCGGACGGCATCGGTGGCGATCCCCTCGGGACGCGCGCCGAGGATGAACCGGACCGCGTTCCAGAGCTTGTTCGCGAAGTTGCGGCCCAGCTCCAGGCGCTGCGGCCCGAACCTCTGGTCGAGTCCCGGCGTCGCGCCATGGATGACCGCAAAGCGAAGCGCGTCGGCGCCGGAGGTCTCCATGACCGCGAGCGGGTCGACGACGTTGCCTTTCGTCTTCGACATCTTCTGGCCCTCGGCGTCGCGGATGAGGCCCGAGAGGTAGACGGTGTGGAACGGCTCGACGTCGGTCAGGTGCAGCCCGAGCATCATCATCCGGGCGACCCAGAAGAAGAGGATCTCGTGGCCGGTCTCCATGACCGATCCGGGGTAGTAGCGGCGGAGGTCCGGCGTGTCGTCCGGCCAGCCGAGGGTCGAGAACGGCCACAGCCCCGAGCTGAACCAGGTGTCGAAGATGTCGGGGTCCTGCTGGAGCTCGCTCGATGGCCGGCCGCAGACCTCGCAGGCCGTCGGTCCGTGCTCCTCGGCCGAGACCGTGATGTGGCCGTCCGGGCAGTACCACGCCGGAATCCGGTGGCCCCACCAGAGCTGGCGCGACACGTTCCAGTCGCGGATGTTCGTCATCCAGTGTTCCCAGACCTTGACGAACCGCTCGGGAACGATCGTGGTGCGGCCGCCCCGCGTGGCCTCGAGGGCGCGGGCGGCAAGCGGCGCGGCCCGGACGAACCACTGCGTCTTGAGGCGCGGCTCGATGACGTCGCGCGACCGCTCACAGCGCCCGATGAGCAACTCGTGCGGCCGGCTCGACTCCAGGTCGCCGCTCGCCTCGAGCGCCGCGACGATCTCGCGCCGCGCGTCGAGCCGGTCGAGCCCCTCGAAGCGCGTCCCCGTCCCGACGACGGCCGCCGCGTCGTCGAGGACCGTGAGCATCGGCAGCCCGTGGCGGCGGCCGGTCTCGTAGTCGTCGTGGTCGTGGGCCGGTGTGATCTTCACCGCACCCGTCCCGAACTCGCGCTCCACGATCGGGTCGGCGATGATCGGGACATCGCGCTCGACGAACGGGATCCGGGCCTGCCGCCCGACGAACGCGGCGTAGCGGGGATCGTCGGGGTGGACCGCGACGGCAACGTCGCCGAGGATCGTCTCGGGCCGGGTCGTCGCGACGGCGATCCAGGCGTCGGGATCCGGCCGACCCGTCGCATCGTCGAGCAGGTGGTAGCGGACCGTCCAGAGCGTGCCGGTCTCGGGGGTCGGGATGACCTCGAGGTCCGACACGCTCGTCCGGCAGCCGGGGCACCAGTTGATCAGCGCCTCGGTGCGGTACGCCAGGCCGTCGCGGTGGAGCCGGTAGAACGCCTCCCGGACGGCCATCGCCGACCCAGCGTCCATCGTGAAGCGCAGGCGCGACCAGTCCAACGAGGCGCCGAGCCGGCGCTGCTGACCGAGCATCACCTCTCGGGTCACGTTGATGAACTGCCACATCCGTTCGAGGTATCGCTCGCGACCGAGCGAGGCACGGCTCTCGCCCTCCCCGGCGAGGATCTTGTCGAGGACGTACTGGGCCGCGATCGAAGCATGGTCGAGACCGGGCAGGAAGAGTGTCGGACGGCCGGTCATCCGCGCGTGCCGGATCATCAGGTCCTCGACGGCCGTCCGCTGGGCATGGCCGAGATGGAGCGAGCCGGTGATGTTCGGCGGCGGCTGGATGATGACGAACGGCTCCGCGGAGGGATCGGCCGTCGAACCTGCACCGTCGGGCGCGAAGACGTCGGCGCCGATCCAGCGCTCGTAGATCGCGCCCTCGAAGTCCGCCGGCCGGTAGGCCTTCGGCAGCTGTCGCGTCGTCTCGGTCGTGTCGGTCATCGTTCGCTCGTCCGTTCCCCGGAGCCGGCGGTGGCCGGAAACGAAACGACCCGCTCGTCCAGCGGACGAACGGGGTCGTGGTACCACCTGCTGGTTCGGCGCCCGGGGCTGGTCCGCTCATCGCGGCCGGCCGAGTCCGGGGCCCTCGCGACGCGCTATCGGGCGCCTCCCGTCACGACTCGCGGGCGACGTTCGCGCCTCCGGTTCCCGCGCGGCTCGCACCGTCCCGCACTCGCTCCGTGGCCTGGAAGCGCTACTCCTCCCGGTCCCCGCCGTGAGTCGCGGAGTGTACCACGCCGACCGAGGCCACCCAGGCTCCGATCTCGGCCCGCCGCGCGGCGCCGAGCTTCGCCAGGATGTGCTCGACGTGGGCGCCGACGGTCTTCGGGGCGACGTCGAGCTCGGCGCCGATCTCGCGGTTCGTGAGGCCGGCCGCGATCAGCCGGGCGACTTCGAACTCGCGCGCCGAGAGCGGCGCCCAGGCCTCCCCGCCGTCGCCCCGCCCGCCGGCGGTCGCGAGGACGGCCTCCGCGGCCGAGCGCAGCGGGCCGGAGTCGAGGCGGATCGCCTCGTCCCGGGCCTGCGTGGCGAGGCGTGCCGCGTCGGGCTTCTGGTTCGAGCGAACCGCGCAGCGGGCGAGATCCAGGACGGCCCACGCCGCTTCCCAGGCCCGACGCCGCTCGCGCCAGCCCGCGGCCGCCGCCTGGAGCGCCTCACGGGCCCGTCCGGTGGAGCCGTTGGCGAGGTGGACGAGGCCCCGGCCGTGGTCGATCGCCGGCCGCGTGCCCGGGATGGCCCGTTGCTCGAGCGCCGCCGCCGTCCGCTCGACCCACCGTTCCGCGGCACCCGGGTCGCCCCGCCCGAGCAGGGCCCGGCAGCCGGTGACCAGGAACGGGAAGAGGTACGCCGCGTCGCGGACTCCGGCCGAAGCCTCGAACGCCGACTCGCAGAGCGCCGCCGCGCCCTCGTCGTCGCCGCGCAGCCGGGCCGCCTCGGCGAGGCCCCAGAGGGCCGGCGACAGGCGCTGCAGCTCGGCCATCTGCTCGCCGAGCCGGCGAGCTTCGTCGAGGGCCGCCGCGGCGGCCGGCCAGTCGCCCCGGCCGAGCGCCACGTAGCCCAGGACGTGGAGGCAGGTGATCCGGGTCGTGATGCCGCCCCGGCCGTCGGCCAGGGCGTGGCCGGCGAGGCGATTCGCCGTCGGCCAGTCACCGGTCGCCCACGCCACGTGGGCGAGGTGACTGGACATGTAGTGGTGGTGGTTCCACAGCTCGGCCCGCCGGGCATAGTCGATGCCCTCGCGCAGCCAGCGCTCGGCGCGCTCGTATTCGACGAGAACCGAGGCCGACGTCCCGATCATCCGGTATGCCCGGGCCGCTTCCGCCTCCAGCTTCGCCGCCCGGGCCCGCCCGATCGCGGACTCCAGGAGGGCCCAGCCCTCGTCCATCCGGCCGGCGAAGACGAAGACCGCGCCGAGCGTCGTCGAGGCGTTGATCTCGGCCGTTTCGTCGCCGAGCTCCCGGGCCAGGGCGGTGGCCCGTTCGCCGTGGAGGATCGCCTCGTCGAGGCGGCGGTCGAGCATGTAGGCGGCCGACAGGCCGGCCTCGAGCGCGGCCCTGGCCGGATGGGCGCCGACGCCTGCCGAATCCAGTGAGTGGAGCCCCTCGCCGAGTGCCGCCGTTCGCGCCTCGAGCCCGTCGCCGAGCAGGTGCCGGACGGCGACGTGCGGGACGCGAAGTGCCGCAGCCGCGATCGGGTCGCCGGACGCCTCGAACAGCTCGCGAGCCGCGTCGTACGCCTCGTCGGCCGCGACGTTGTCGTCGATCGCGGCGGCCTCCGCCGCGTAGGCGGCATGGAGGCTGGCCCGCTCGGCGGTCGGCGCGTCGAGCGGCACGAACCGGATGGCCCGGTCGAACAGCTCGACGGCCTCGCGGTGCGACGAGAGGGCTGCGGCGCGGCGGCCGGCCCGCAGCGCGAGCTCGTACGCCCTCGGCCCGATGCGTGCCCCCGCGTAATGCATCGAGAGGAACGCATCGCCGCCGATGTCCGGTCGATCGGTCGCCGCCTCGGCGATCCGCCGGTGGAGCTCGTGGCGCACGCCGTCGGGCACCGAATCGCGGAGCGCGTCACGGATCAGCGCGTGGCGGAAGTCGAAGCGCTCCGACCCGCCGCTCCGGACGAGGAAGTGCCGCTCGACGAGCTCGACGAGGCCGCGGTCGACCGTGGCCGGGTCGAGGCCGGTCACGTCGGCGAGCAGGCGGGCGTCGAACTCGCGACCGACGATCGCGGCCGACTCCGCGATCTGCCGGCCGACCGGCGAGAGCTCCGCGGCCCGCCGGGTGACCGCCTCGACGAGCGTGTCGGGCACGGCCTGGTCGAGGAGCCGGTCGCCCGACGCATCCGCGGCACCGATCGCCCCGAGCAGCTCCTCGATGTGGAGCGGGATCCCGTCGCATCGCCGGACGAGGGCCTCGACGAGGTCGGCCGGCGCCGGCAGGTTCAACCCCAGGACCGCCCCGGCCATCGTCGACATCTCGTCCGCGTCGAGGCGGGCGAGCTTGACCTCGTCGGCCAGCCGGGCGGTCAGGAGCCGCGACCGCCACTGGCGCATCGGGACCCGCGGGAAGAGCTCGTCACTGCGATACGTCCCCACGACGAGCAACGGCAGCTCGCGCAGGCGGCGGGCGAGCTGGCCGAGGACCTCGAGGCTCAGGTCGTCGGCCCAGTGGAGGTCCTCGAGCAGGAGCGCGACCGGGCCGTCGCCGGCGAGCGCGGCCAGGAGGTCGGTCAGATCGAGGACGAGCAGCCGCCGTCGGCGGTGAGCGTCGCCGTCGGCCCGATCGTCATCGAGGAGGCGTGCCTCGAGCCGCCGGCCGGCCGCCTCCCCGGCCGGCGGCGCGTCGCGCCGGCCCAGGCCCCGGGCGAGGTCGAGGAGGAGTCCGCCGGCGATCTCAAGGTCGCCCGGGAAGGCCGACCCACCGGCCCGGCCGAATCCGGCGAGGCCGGCCCGCCGGCCGATCGCCCCGAGGAGGCGCGTCTTGCCGATCCCTGCCTCGCCGGCCAGCAGGACGAACTGGCCGTCGCCGGCCGCGGCGCTCGCCAGCCGCCGGTCGGCGAGGTCGAGCACATCGTCGCGCCCGACGAGGATCGGGCAGATGAAGCTGGACTGCCGCTCGGTCGCGTTCATCGTCCGGGCCGAATGCTAGCCGCCCCGCGTCGTGGCGCCATCGGTCATCCGACCGATCGCCCCCGCCTCGGCGACGTCGCTCGCCGCCGCATAGATCGCCCCGAGGAAGCGGCTCGGCACTCGCCCGATCTCCCGGGTGCCGACGAGTCCGGCCTCGGCCGCCATCCGTTGCCAGGTCCGGTACGAGAAAGGATGGGGAACCCACGGGTTGCCGCGATCGGCGTCGTACTCGACGACCACGACGCGGCCCGCCGCCCGCAGCAGCGGGACCAGCCGGGCGATGACGGAGGCCGGGTCGCGGACGAAGTGGAGCGCGTTGGCTGCGAGGAGCCCATCGTACGACGCCCCGCCAAGGGCGAGCGGCCGGTCGAAGTCGGCCGTGACGGTGGTCAGTCGCGCCGCCGGGAACCGCGCGGGGAGCTCGGCGGCCAGGCGCGCGAGCGCGGCCGCGTCGCGGTCGATCGCGGTGATCTCGGCGCCGGGCCCGACCAGGTCGGCCAGCGCCAGCGTGAACGCGCCCTCGCCCGCGCCCAGCTCGAGCCAGCGGCGGAGCGGTGCAGCTCCCGGGCCGGCGCTGACGCCGGCCCGGATGAGTCCGACGTGATCGGCGTGGTCCATCCCCGGATGATGCGGCCGCCGGGCCGGGGCGTGCTGGCACCGGCTGATGCGGGTCCTCACGGGGGTCACGCCCCAACGAGCGCCAGGTTCGGCTACTCTCGCGGTGGCGGGGATCCGGTGGTCCCCGTCGCGGCCGGCGCCACCACCCAGCGAACGCGGAGGATCGGGTCCTGTCCATCGTCGCAGTCACGGGGGCCGACGGGTTCATCGGCTCGCACCTCGTCGAGTCGCTCGTCGCCCGGGGCGACACCGTCCGGGCGCTCGCCCAGTACAACTCGTTCGGGACGTGGGGCTGGCTGGATCGCCTGCCCGAGGACGTCAAGTCGGGCATCGACGTCGTCCTCGGCGACATCCGCGACGCCGGGTGCGTCGTCGACTTCGTGGGCGACGCGGAGGTCGTCTACCACCTCGCGGCGCTCATCGCGATCCCCTACTCCTACCGCGCCCCGCGCTCGTACGTCGATACGAACGTCAGCGGCACGCTCAACGTGCTCGAGGCGGCACGGTCGCTCAGCACCGGTCGGGTTGTCGTCACCTCGACGAGCGAGGTCTACGGCACCGCCCGGACCGTTCCGATCGGCGAGGCCCACCCGCTGCAGGGCCAGTCGCCCTACTCGGCCTCGAAGATCGGGGCCGACAAGCTGGCCGAGAGCTACCACCTCAGCTTCGAGCTGCCGGTCGTGACGCTGCGTCCGTTCAACACGTTCGGGCCGCGCCAGTCGGCCCGGGCAGTGATCCCGACGATCATCACCCAGCTTGCCGCGGGTGCCCGCACGGTCAATCTCGGCAACCTGTCCCCGACGCGCGACTTCTCCTACGTCCGGGACACGGTTGCTGCCTTCCTCGCCGTGGGGGCGGCCCCTGCGGCAAGCGTCGTCGGCCGCGTGCTGAACTCCGGCACCGGCACCGAGATCTCGATCGGGGACCTGGCCGAGACGATCGCCCGGTTGATGGATCGCGACATCGAGCTCCACCAGGATGAGGAGCGCTTCCGACCCGACGCGTCGGAGGTCATGCGCCTGGTCTGCGACAGCAGCGCTCTGCGAGCGGCGACCGGCTGGAGCCCCCAGTGGAGCCTCGAGGACGGCCTGCGCGAGACGATCGGCTGGTTCACCGACGCCGACAACCTCGCCGCCTACAAGCCGACGAGGTACAACGTCTGATGCATGCGGTCATCCTGGCCGGCGGGCGCGGGACCCGTCTGCGGCCCTATACGACGACGCTGCCGAAACCGCTCGTCCCGATCGGCGACGAGTTCTCGATCCTCGAGATCGTCCTTCGCCAGCTCGCCCGCCGAGGATTCGAGCGGGCGACGATCGCGATCGGGTACCTGGGTGCGCTCATCCGAGCCTACGTCGGCGACGGCTCCCAGTGGCGGATCGCCGTCGATTACGTGACCGAAGACGTGCCGCTCGGGACGATGGGCCCCGTCGTCCTCAATCTCGATCGGTTCCCCGAGCACTTCCTCGTCATGAACGGCGACATCCTGACCGACCTCGACTTCGCCGACCTCCTCCGCGGCCACGCCGCGGGCCGCGCACCGTTGACGATCGGGACCTACCGCCGCGACGTGAAGATCGACTACGGCGTGCTCGAGGTGGAACGAGACCGGATCGTCGGCTTCCACGAGAAGCCGGTCCTCGACTACTCGGTCAGCAGGGGCGTCTACGGCCTGTCGCGGACCACCCTCGAGCGGTACGAGGCCGGGCGGCCGCTCGGTTTCGACCAGCTCGTTCTCGACCTGCTCGCGCGCGGCGAGCACCCGGCGAGCTACTCGTTCAGCGGGCATTGGCTCGACATCGGGCGGCCCGAGGACTACGACCGGGCCAACAGCGACATCGACCTCATCCGGCCGACCTTCCTGCCCGAGGCGTGAGCCCCGGGCGGCTCCTGGTGGTCGGCGCCGGCGGATTCCTCGGAGCGCACGTCCGGCGCTCCCTCGATGCGGCTGGCTGGGATGACGTCGCCTTTGTCTCGAGTTCCCAGGGCGCGCCGTCCGGCGAGGGCGCGGCGGACGGCGGCACCGGCCGGTGGCACCGGCTCGACCTTGCGTCGGCCGATCGGACGGCGCTGACGGGCATCGTCGCCGCGGAGCGACCCACGGCGATCGTCAACTGCAGCGGCACGACCCACGGCGATGCCACCCGGCTCGTCCGCGGCAACGTCGTCCTCGTCGGCGAGCTGCTCGCGGCGATCGCCGACGTCGTGCGCGGGGCACGGTTCGTCCAGCTCGGGTCGTCGGCCGAGTACGGGGCGGTCGAGCCGGGCACGGCGATCGACGAGGCGACGCCCGCGAACCCGCTCGCGACGTACGGCGTCACGAAGCTGGCCGGGACCGAACTGGCGCTCGCGGCCGGCCGAGCCGGCGTCGTGGACGCGGTCGTGCTCCGAGTCTTCAACCCGATCGGGAGCGGCATGGCGCCGAGTACGCTTCCCGGCCGCGCGGCCGCGGCGCTGCGCGAGGCGCTCGCCACGGGCGAGCGACGGATCGCGCTGGGCTCCCTCGACGACTACCGCGACTTCGTCGACGTCGGCGACGTCGCCGAGGCAGTGGTCGCTGCCGTTGCGGCGCCCGGGCCCCTCGGACCGCGGATCCTCAACGTCGGCAGCGGCCGGGCGACGAGGGCGCGCGATCTCGTCACGGAGCTCGCCGCCGTCGCGGGGTTCGACGGCGACATCGCCGAGGACCAGGCGTCCTCGCCGCGCTCGTCGGCCGTGCCGTGGCAGCAGGCCGACATCTCGTCGATCGGCTCGATCCTGGGCTGGCGTCCGCGGCGCACCCTGGCCCAGTCGATCGAGGACGTCTGGCGGGACGCGGGGAGCACCGCGCAGGGCTGAGCGGCGGCTCGGCGCTGAGCGACTTGCCGGCTCAGACCAGCGCGCGATACGCGGCGATCAGCCGCGGGACCTCGTCCTCCCAGACGATGCTCGCCACCCGGGCTCGGGCCCGCTCCGGATCCTCCGGTCGCTTCGCCGCCCGCACGATCGCGGCCGCCAGCTCGTCGACCGAGGGGTCCCGTGGGACGACTTCGCCGACGTCCGCATCGACCCACTCGAGGGCACCGGGGATCGCGTTGACGACCGGCACGAGCCCCGCGGCGAACGCGTCCATGAGGGCCGCGCTCGTGGCGTCGCTCGTCGGCGACGAGATCATGATCCGGGCCCGGAGGAGCGTGTCCTGCAGCTCGTCGTAGGGCAGGACGCCGACGAAGTCGATCGTCGGGTCGTCACCGGCGGCGGCATGGACGCGTTCGGCCTCGCTGCCGACGTGGGTGACGACGAGGCGCCAGCCGTCGAGCGCCTCAGGGTCCATGTCACGCGCCCGGCGCCAGGCCGCGACGACGAGATCGACCCGCATGTTCGGCTCCATCCGGCGCGTGCTGAGGGCGAGCCGCTCCGCATGGCGGGGGCTCTCGAGGAGGTGCCGCTCGGGGCCCCACACGAAGCGATGGATCCGGGCGCCTTGCGCCAGCCGCTCGATGACCTCCCGGAGGCTGGCGCTGTTGTGGGTCACGAGGTCGGCCCGCCGAAGGGTGAGGGTCGCGAGCCACTTCTTGATCCGCGACCGGCCCGGCGCGACGAGCAGGTCCGACCCGAGCGCGGACTGGACGACCCTGGGCCGGGTCCCCGTCGGGCGGACGAGGGTCGTGGCGAACGCGGTCATCAGGCCGTAGCTCGACACGAACGAAGCGTGCACGATGTCCGGCCGGAGCCGCCGGATCAACCGGGCGAGCGCGGGGATCGCGAAGAGATAGCGGCGGTCGCGGGCCGGGGGCATCGTCCCGAGCCGGTGCATGCGGACGTTCGGGATCGGGTCGCCCTCGAAGCACGCCAGGTCGACGCGCAGCCCGCGGTCGCCCAGGGCCGCGGCGAGCCGCCGGACGTGGATGTTCTCGCCGTCGCCGACGAGGAGGACGTGGAGGCGATCGACGGGCGGGTCCTGGGCGGCCGGAGAGTGCTGTCCCGACTGCGGATCGGCCTCCGCCACCCTACGCCGACTCGGCCTGCTCGGCGAGCCACTCCTCGTAGTTCGTCTCGTCGACGCCCTTGTCGATCTCGGTCTTCGTGAGGAGCAGCGGCATCCGACCGCTGCGGATCGTCTCCTCGGTGATGATGCACTTGCGGATGTCGGTCCGCTCCGGGATGTCGTACATCACCTCGAGGAGCGACTCCTCGACGATCGAGCGGAGCGCCCGGGCGCCGGTCTTGCGATCGAGGGCGACCTCGGCGGCCGCCTTGAGGGCGCTCGGCGTGAAGGCCAGCTCGACCTTGTCGAGCGAGAGGAACTTCTGGAACTGACGGGTGACCGCGTTCTTCGGCTCGGTCAGGACGCGGACGAGATCCTCGGCCGTGAGGGCCGAGAGCGTCACGATGACCGGCAGGCGGCCGATGAACTCGGGGATCAGGCCGAACTTCAGGAGGTCCTCGGGCATCAGCCGCTCGAGGATCTTCGCCCGGTCCGCGCTCGTGATCGGCCCGTCCGAACCGAACCCGATCGAGCGTCGCCCGACCCGCTCCTCGACGATCTTCTCGAGGCCGTCGAAGGCGCCGCCGCAGATGAACAGGATGTTCGTCGTGTCGATCTGGATGAAGTCCTGGTGGGGATGCTTCCGGCCGCCCTGCGGCGGGACGTTCGCGACGGTCCCCTCGAGGATCTTGAGGAGCGCCTGCTGGACGCCCTCGCCCGACACGTCGCGCGTGATCGAGGGGTTGTCGGCCTTGCGGGCGATCTTGTCGATCTCGTCGATGTAGATGATCCCGCGCTGGGCCCGGGCGACGTCGAAGTCGGCCGCCTGGATCAGGCGGAGGAGGATGTTCTCGACGTCCTCACCGACGTAGCCGGCCTCCGTGAGCGACGTCGCGTCGGCGATGCAGAACGGGACGTCGAGGACCCGGGCGAGCGTCTGGGCGAGAAGCGTCTTGCCCGATCCGGTAGGGCCGACGAGGAGGACGTTCGACTTCTGGAGCTCGACCTCGTCGACGGCGTGGCCGGCGTTGACCCGCTTGTAGTGGTTGTAGACCGCGACCGAGAGGACCTTCTTGGCCCGCTCCTGGCTGATGACGTACTGGTCGAGGGCGAACGTGATCTGGCGCGGGTTCGGCAGCTTCGCAACCGACGGCTTGGCCTTCGGCTGCTCGAGCATCTCCTCCTCGATGATCTCCTGGCACAGGTTGATGCACTCGTCGCAGATGTA
>DASTVH010000393.1:0-8240 GCA_035759195.1 Candidatus Limnocylindrales bacterium | reverse complement strand
CGGCGAAGCAGGCGCTGACCGACTCCGGCTTCGAGATCACCGATTCGAACCGCGAGGACGTCGGGGTCGTCTTCGGCTCCGGGGCCGGCGGCCAGCAGCTGATGATCGACGCCTGGGTGGCGCTCCACGAGAAGGGCCCCCGCAGCGTTCCGCCGACGTTCATCGCGAACGCCCTCGTCGACTCGACGTCGGGCATGATCGCGATCGAGACGGGCGCGGTCGGCCACAACGTCTGCATCGTGTCGGCGTGCGCCACGGGGACCCACAACGTGGCCGAGGCGGCCGAGGCGATCCGGCGCGGCGACGCGAGCGCGATCATATCCGGCTCGACCGAGGCGCCGCTCCTGGAGACCGCCCACGCCGGGTTCACGAACATGCGGGGGATGGGGCTGCCGCGGCCGGGCGAGCCGCTCGAGACCGTGTCCCGGCCGTTCGACAAGACGCGCGACGGCTTCGTCCTCGGCGAGGGTGCGGCTTCGCTGTTCCTGGAAGACCTCGACCTGGCGAAGGCCCGCGGCGCGCGGATCTACGCCGAGGTCGTCGGCTACGGCTCCGCGGCCGACGGTTGGGACATGGTCCAGCCGATCGACAAGGGCGTCGGGTCGGCGCGGGCGATGCGCATGGCCGTCGAACGTCGCGGCGTGCCGGCCGACGAGGTCGACCTCATCAACCCCCACGGGACCTCGACGCCGCTCGGCGACCGGCGCGAGGCCGAGGCGATCTGGACCGTCTTCGGGGATCGATCGGCGGCGAAGCGCCAGTCGCTCGCGATCAGCGGCACGAAGTCGATGACCGGCCACATGATGGGCGCGGCCGGCGCGTTCGAGGCGTTCGCGACGGTCAAGTCGATCGCCGAGCAGTGCATCCCGCCGACGATCAACTACCGCGACTTCGACGAGGAGTGCGACCTCTGGGTCGTCACCGAGGCGACGCCCCGCCCGATCCGCTACGCCCTCTCCAACAACATCGGCCTCGGCGGCCACAACGGGGCCGTCATCTTCAGGCGATACGACGGGGATTGACGACCTGCCGCCCTCGCGACGAACGCAGTCGAGTCCCTACAATCTCGGCAGCCCGCTCGTGAGGTAGTTCTCCTTGCCTGAAACCGATCCGAGTCGCCGCGCCGTCGTCACCGGCCTCGGCGCCATCATGCCGATCGGCAACGACTTCCCGACATACTGGTCGAACCTCGTCGCCGGCGTCACGGGCACGCGCCTGATCCGGAGCTTCGACGCGTCGGGGTTCGAGGTCCAGATCGCCGCCGAGGTCCTCGACTTCGACCCGACGACGGTCATGGACCCCAAGATGGCCCGCCGGATGAGCCGCTTCATCCACCTCGCGATGGCCGCCGGCAAGGAGGCCGTCCGCGACTCCGGCATCGACTTCGCCGCGAAGTCCCAGGAGGAGCGGGACCGCGTCGGCGTCGTCGTGAACACCGGTGGCGGCGGGATCGAGGCGATCATCGAGGGGACCCACGTCCACGACACGAAGGGGCCCCGGTTCGTGTCGGCGTTCGCGGTCCCGGCGCTGTCGGGCTCGATGGGCGCGGCGATGCTCTCGATGGAGTACGGCCTGACCGGCCCGGTCATGACCCAGGTCGCGGCCTGCGCAACCTCGGTCATCGCGTTCCACGACGCCCTCCGCCTGATCCGGACCGGCGAGTGCGACGTCGTCCTGACCGGCGGCTCCGAGGCGCCGGTCGTCCCGATGGGCGTCGCGGCGCTCGGCAACATGACCGCGCTCTCGAAGCGGAACGACTCCCCGGATACCGCCTCGCGGCCGTTCGATGCGACGCGCGACGGCTTCGTCCTCGGCGAGGGCGCCGGCGTCGTCGTCCTCGAGTCGCTGGCCCACGCCCGCGAGCGCGGCGCAACCCCGATCGCGGAGGTCATCGGCGGCGCCCTGACGGCCGACGCCTTCCACATCAGCGCGCCTGAGCCGAGCGGCCGCGGCCAGGCCCGGGCGATGACGCTCGCGATGCGCAACGCCGAGGTCGCCCCCGACGAGATCGACTACATCGTCGCCCACGGCACGGCGACGCCGCTCAACGACGCGACCGAGACGCGGGCGATCAAGGCGGCCTTCGGCGATCACGCCCGCAGGGTCGCGATCAGCTCGCCGAAGTCGATGATCGGGCACCTCGTCGGGGCCGCCGGGATCGCGTCCGCGCTCGCCGCGATCGGGGCGATCCGCGACCAGGTGATCCCGCCGACCGCCAATCTCCACACGCCGGACCCCGACTGCGACCTCGACTACGTGCCGCTGACCGCGCGACCGGCCCGCATCGATACCGTTGCCGTCAACGGGTTCGGGTTCGGCGGCCAGAACGCCGTCGCGATCTTCCGGCGCCTCACCGACTGAGATCGCCACGCCGTGACCGCCACGGCGCCCGAGTTCGCCGCTAGACTCGCGACACTCCCGGATTCGGTCGCGCCGCGACACCGTCACGCCGCCGGGGGAGGCCGGCACCCGGCCGCCGCGGGTGCCCTGGAGGTTCGATGAGCGCCGCCGCCGAGCCAGCCCCGTCGCCCCTCGCCGTCTTCCGCCGCCGCGACTTCCGGCTCCTGTGGCTGGCCCAGCTCGTCTCGACGGCCGGCTCCGCCCTGACCGACATCGCCGCCGCGATCTACGTCTACCGCGAGACCGGCTCGGCCCTCGCCGTCGGCCTGACCCTGATGGCGACCGCGGTCCCGAGCCTCGTCGTCGGCCTGCTGGCGGGCGTCTTCGTCGACCGCCACGACCGAAAGCGCATCATGGTCGTCACCTGCCTCGTGCAGGCCGTGATCGTGTCGGCCATCGCGTTCGTCATCGGCATCGACGCGATCGCGCTGCCGGGCCTCTACGCCCTGCTGCTCCTCAACGCGGGCGTGAAGCAGTTCTTCGACCCGGCCCACGACAGCCTGATCCCCGAGATGGCGAGCGACGAGGAGCTGGCGGCCGCGAACTCGTTCCTGTCAATCGCCGCGTTCGGCTCGACCGCGATCGGCTTCGCCGCGGCGGGCCTGCTCGCGAGCACCGTCGACCTGTTCTGGGCGTTCATCATCGACGCCGCGACGTTCGTCGTCTCGGCCGCCTTCATCGCCCGGATGGGCCGCTACGACATGCCGGTGCCCGACGAGGAGGCGTCGGTCTCGGTCATCGTGGCGAACCTGAAGTCGGGCATCTCGACGCTCTTCGGGACGCCGGTGATCCGCTCGCTCTTCGTCGTGGGCGCGCTCATGTTCTTCTCGTTCGGCCTGTGGAACGTCCTGCTCCTGCCGTTCTCGATCGAGGTGCTCGGCGCGACCGAGTTCGAGTACGGCCTCCAGGAGGGCCTGACATCGGTCGGCTTCGTGGCCGGCTCGCTGTTCATGGCCCGCTTCGCGGGCAAGCTTCCGGAGCCGGCCTGGGTCGTCGTGGCGATGGTCGGGATGGGCGTCGCCGGGATCTTCTACGCCCTCGCGACCTCGGTGCCGGTCGCGATCCTGCTCGTCACGATCACCGGCTTCTTCAACTCGCCGGCCTCGGTGGCCCGATCGGTCCTGCTCCAGCGCAACACACCCCGGGAGATGCGCGGCCGGGTGTTCTCCGCCTTCTACGTCATGCGGGACGTGATCTTCCTCTTCGGGATGGCCGGGGCCGGGATCGCCGACCTCGTCGACATCCGCCTGCTCATCGTCGTCGCCTCGTCGCTGCTCCTCGTCTCGGCCGCGTTCACGCTCGTCGCCCCGGGGATCGGCCTCGCGACATGGCGGGCCGCGAGCGCCCGGCTGCGGGCAGCGGCCGCGGCGCCGGCCCTGGCCGGCGTGCCGGTCCGGCCGGCGACGACGGCCGACTTCGATCGGCTCGCCGTCCGTCTCGGGACGTTCGGCCTCCTCACCCCCGAGCAGCGGGCCGAGTTCCTCCGCGACGCGGTCGTCAACGACGTTCCGGCAGGCACCCGGATCGTCGAGCACGGCGAGGCCGCGTCGACCGCGTATTTCATCCTCGACGGCGCCGCGACCGCCGGCATCCCCGAGGAGGGCGGCTATCGCGGACTCTCGACGATGGGCGCCGGCGACTTCTTCGGCGAGATCGCCGCGCTGACCGGCAGTCCCCGGACGGCCGACGTCGTCGCCGACAGCGACACGACGCTGCTCACGGTCCCGGCCGAGGCGCTGCGGGCAACGCTGACCGTCCCCGAGATCCGGAGGCTCGTCCTCTCGACGCTGGCGACGCGCCTGACGCGGACCGAATCGGCCGACCTGCCGCGCCTGGCCGGCCTCGATCATGAGGCGCTCCGCGAATTGCGGACGCCGCGGCCCGAGGCCGAGGCCCTGCCGCGCTCCTACGCCGAGAGCTCCTGAGCCGGGCGCCTGACGGACCTCGCCGAAGGCGGCACACTCTGCCCATGCCTCTCAGGCCGGCCGCTGTTTGGGGCGCTCGTTGGGCCACCGTCGACGCGCCGTGGGGCCCGGTCCACGTGGCGGCGACGGCCCGCGGCGTCGTCGCCGTCGGGCTCCTGACGCCGACCGAACTGTTCGTCGCCGGCCTCGAGCGCCGCGTCGGCGGCGAGGTCCGGGGCGCCGGTGGGAGCGAAGTGCGCAGCCCCGGCGGAGCCTCGAGCGCCGCGGCCGTCCTCGATCGGGCCGTCGCCGAGATCGAGGAATTCCTCGACGGCCGGCGGCGATCGTTTGATCTGCCGCTCGACCTCGCCGATCGGCCGGCCTGGGATCGAGCCGTGCTCGGGGCCGTGCGCGAGGTGCCGTGGGGCGAGGTGACGAGCTACGGCGGCGTGGCCCGGGCCGTCGACCGGCCCGGCGCGGCCCGGGCCGTCGGCGGCGCGGTCGGTCGCAACCCGATCGCGCTGCTCGTGCCCTGCCACCGGGTGATCGCGGGCGACGGCTCGCTCGGCGGGTACGGCGGCGACTGGTACGGATCGCGCGAGGAGCACCTCGCGCTCAAGCGCGAGCTGCTGGCCCGGGAGGGCGTGGCGATCCCTTCGCGGCACTGAGTACCCGCTGCAAGCTCGGAATACGGAAGGGTGTGCCGTACCTGACAATCGGAGCGTCGGTTGCGGGATCGGATCGGGTTGCCGCGACGGTTAGGCTTCGGTCAGGAAGAGTCGGCGCATCGGGGTCGGTGCGCACCGCCACAGGACATGGGACGGAGGAACGGCGATGGACAAGAAGAAGTTCCCGCGAGAGGGCGCGACGGGCGAGGACGAGCTGGCGCGGCGAGACGACGTCGAGGGCCACGGGCCGCGGCGGGTCGACGAGTTCAACCGGACCGGGCCGGGCACCGGTGGCGACGCCATCCCGCGGCGGCCGTCGAGCGGCGGCGAGCTGATCGACGACAACGACGTCGAGGGCCACGGCTCCCAGCCGGCCGACGAATTCAACCGAACCGGACCGGGCACCGGCGGCGATGCCTTCCCCCGGCGGCCGTCGAGCGGCGGCGAGCTGATCGACGACAACGACGTCGAGGGCCACCGGCTCATCTGACCCTCCGTCCGTCCCACCACGGACCCCCAGTCGCCCCGTCCGGCCCGCCGGACGGGGCGCTTCACGTGCCGGGCAGGTCGGCAGTCGCCGCGAGGATCGTCTTGATCTCGAACGGGCTGGCCTGCGGGTGGGCGGCCCGGATGCGCGCCGCGTAGCCCGCGAGGTGCGGCGCCGCGAAGCTGTTGCCGGTGGCGACGATCCGGCCGCCGTCCTTCCAGGCGACGTCGACGTCGAGCCCGAAGGCGCCGAACTCGACCGGCGGCCGCGGGTTGTAGAACCAGACCGCCGGATCGCGGACATCGTGCGCGGCGACCGAAACGACCGCCGAGAACAGCGACGGGTAGCTCGCGACCGGGACGTTGTTCGCCGCGCAGACGAGCAGCGATCCGGCGAAGTACGCCCGGTCGGCGAGGTCGTGGAACGTGGCGAACATCGCCTCGCTGCGCGACGAGAGGCTGAGGTTGATGACGCCGATCCCCTCCTCGATCGCCCACTCCAGTCCGGCCGCGAACGCGGGGCCCTTGCCCCGGTTGTCGGGACCGAGCACCCGGACCGAGACCAGCTCGGCGTCGGGAGCGAGCGCGTGGACGATCGACGCGCAGGCTGTCCCGTGGCCGACGACATCGACCGGTTCGTCGTCGACGACGACGGCCTCGTCCCCGTCGAACTCGACCCGGACGCTGCGGCGCAGGGCTCCGCCGAGCGCCGGGTGGCCGGCCTCGACGCCCGAATCCACGATCGCGACCGTCACGCCCCGACCGCGCCCGTCACCGAAGGCCCAGGCCCGATCGAGCGGGCCGAGGGGTGACTGCCGCTGCAGGCCGTCCCGCCGGTCGGCCGCGAACGGCGCGCTCCAGGCCGGCAGGCCGTGCTCGGGATCGGCGCTCATCCCCGACCACGTCGCCGGGAGCGCGCGACCGCCGCCCGCTCCGCCCGCCGGGCGAGGACCGCGAGCAGCTCGCGGACGAGGTCAATCTCGGCCGGGTCGGCCGACCGAAGGCGGGCGATCTCGTCGGCGAGCGCCCACAGCGGCTCGTCCTCCGCGTCGAGCTCGCGGCTGACGTCGGCCACGATCGCCTCGACGTCCCCGGCCTCGACGTCCCCCGCGTCGACGCCATTGTCGGCGGCGATCCGGGCCAGGGCGTCGCCGACGAGCGACCGAACGTCGCGCTCGAGGCGGCTCGCCCGGATCGCGACCGTCGCCTGGCGGGCGAAGACCGAGGCCAGCTCGACATCGCGCAGGTCGAAGGCGGCTTCGCCGCGCTTGTCGAGGACTTCCAGGACGCCGATCGTTCCCTCGTCGTCGAGGAGCGGGACGGCGACGAGCGAGCGCGGCACGTAGCCCGTCCGCTCGGCTGCCGCCCGACCGAAGCGCGCGTCGTGCTCCACGTCGGAGAGGGCAAGCGGCTGGCCGGTCGTGAAGACGTAGCCGGCGACGCCCTGGTCCGGCTCGATCGCGAGCCCGAGCACGCCGGCGCCCTGGCTCCCCGCGGCGACGACGAAGACGAGCCGATCCGTGGCGGCGTCGTGGAGGGCGAGCGAGGCCGCTTCCGCGCCGAACAGGGCAACCGTCGCCTCGACGATCGATCGGAGGACGGCCTCGCCGGCCGGGGGAGTCAGGCGGCCCGCGATCGCCGATCGCAGGACGATCGCCCGGAGGGCTTCGCGCGCTCGTTCGGGGAGCCGGTCGCCGTCTCCGGGGAGCCGGGCGTCGCTCGGCTCGGTCACCGCTCGACCGTGGCGGCCAGCCGATCGAGGTCGGTCACGACGAGGACGTCACGTTCGAGACGGACGAGACCCTCGTCGGCCAGATCGGCCAGAAGGCGGTTCACCGACTGGCGCGACCCGCCGATCATCCCGGCCAGCTCCGACTGGGTGTACGGCCAGGGAATCCGCACCGCCCCGTCGGGCTCGTGGGGCCGGTCGGCCGCCAGTCGAACGATCCGCGAGGCGAGGCGGCCGGGCAGGTCAAGGAAGTGGAGATCCTCGACGTGGCCGGTCAGTCGCCGGATCTCGGCGGCGAGTGACGCGAGCAGCGCCCTCCGAAGCGCGGGCTCGGTGTCGATCTGGGCGAGGAAGGCCTCGCGGCGGAGGATGAACGTCTCGGTCGGCTCGACGGCGACGATCGTCGCCGAGTGGGGTGCGCCGTCGAGGAGCGCGAGTTCGCCGAAGAACTCGCCCGGCCCGAGCACCGCGACGATCGCCGGTTCGCTGCCCTCGTTCGACGGCAGGACGACCTTGACCGAACCCGAGGCCACGATGAACAGCGCGTCGCCGGGGTCGCCCTGGTGGAAGACCGTCTCGCCCTTCCGGAACCGGCGGGTTCGCAGTGCGGCGACCAGCGCGTCGAGCGTCGCGTCGTCGGCGTGGCTGAAGAGGCCGCATCTGCGAAGCGAGTCGCGCGCCATCGAACCGCCGAGCACCGCCATCCGCCTCCCTCGTCGACCCGCCATTCATCCTACGCGTTCGAGCCCGTGTCGGGCATCACGGGCGGCGGGCTCAGGGCCGGGGCACGGGCCTCATCGGATAGAGCCCGACGACGACCGGTGAGCGCGGGTCGAGCGACAGCTCGTAGCCGATCTCGCCGCCGCGGAGCAGCTCGCCGAGCAGCCCGCCCTCACGCGCCGGCAGCCCGACGTACACCCGTCCGTCGGCGAGGTCCACGGCCGTGACGTCGTCCTCGGCGCCGTTGATCCCGAACCGACGCCGCAGCTCGTGCATCGGCACGTACGGCCGGCTCTTGATGAAGCGCCGCAGCTGGGGGGCCGTGCAGCCGGC
>DASTVH010000392.1:0-4593 GCA_035759195.1 Candidatus Limnocylindrales bacterium | reverse complement strand
CGATCGGGCGAACGGGCCGGCCGGGAGGGCCGCTGGGCCGGGGCCGCCGGCCTGCGACGCTTCTCGGGCGGCACCTACCTCGAGGCCGGCTGGGTCGAGCTGGACGGCGGCGGCCGGGTGGCGATCCCGCTCTCGGACCTGGAGCGCTTCGCCTAGCGCCGCGCCCGGCTCGCGCACGGGACGCCCGGCCCGCGCACTCGACGCGCCGAGTGGCGCGGCGGACATCCCGGCAGCGCGCCGGACCATGGGCTACCCTCCGAGGTCCATGTCGGCCCCGACCACCCTCGAACGCAGGATCGTCAGCCGCGACGCGGACGCCACGCGGAGCCTCGCGGCTCGGCTGGCCTCGACCGCCCGCGCCGGCGACCTGATCTGCCTGTGGGGCGAGCTCGGTGCCGGCAAGACGCAGTTCGCGAAGGGCTTCGGTGCCGGACTCGGCGTCGCCGACACGATCGTTTCGCCCACGTTCGTCCTGATGGCCGAGTACGCCGGCCGCCTCCGGCTCTTCCATCTCGACCTCTTCCGCCTCGCCGACGCGGCCGACGCGCTCTCGGGCGGGCTGATCGACGACCGCCAGTCGGGCGGGGTCACGCTCGTCGAGTGGCCGGATCGCATGGGCGAGGTGCTCCCGGCCGCCCGCCTCGACGTCGCGATCGAGGGGACCGGCGACGAGCCCCGGCAGATCGCGCTGATCGCGACCGATCCCTCGTACGGCCGCTACCTGGACGCCGCGACGTGACCGGCGAAGCGGGGTCCGGCGACGGCCGGCGGCGCTGGCTGCTGGCTATCGACACTGCGACGAGCGAGGTCGTCGTCGCGGCCGGCTCGCTCGAGGGCGACCTGCTCGGGGCGACGCTGATCCGGGCCGGCCATCGCCACGGCGAGGTCCTGTTGCCGGCGATCGGCCGGCTCCAGGGCGAGGTCAACCTGCGCCGCTCGCGGATCGAGGGGATCGTCGTCGGGACCGGGCCCGGGGCGTTCACGGGCCTCCGCGTCGGCATCGCGACGGCGAAGGCGCTCGCCCACGCGCTTGGACGGCCGATCGTCGGCGTCTCGACGGGAGAGGCGCTCCTCGAGGCGGCGAGGGGCCTCGGCGGTGCCGGCGACGTCGTCCTGCTGCTGCCGGCCGGCCCGTCGGACCGGGTCGTCGTGCGGGCCGGGGCGCCGCCCTCGCTGCTGCCCGGCGGCTCCGAGCCCGAGCTCGCCGAGAGCGACGTCGTCGTCGCACTCGACCTCGAGGGTCGCGCGCCGGACGCCGCCGTCGAACGGGCCGAGCTCGTTCGGCGCGAACTTGCCGCCGCCCTCGTCCGGATCGGCGCCGCGCGCCTCGCGGCCGGCCGCGCCGACGATCTCGCCCGCCTCGTGCCCGAGTACGTGACGCTGCCGCGCGGGGTCCGCGCGCCGAGCGGGGAGGTCGCGTGGTCGCGCGGCCCCCGCTGAGGCTGCGGATCGAGGCGATGCGGCTCGAGGATCTCGCGGCGGTCCACCAGATCGAGCTGGCCAGCTTCAGCGCCCCGTGGCCGCCGAACGCCTACCGGAGCGAGCTCGAGACGAACCGGCTCGCGACCTACCTCGTCGCCCGCGCCGACGACCGGGTCGTCGCCTACGGCGGGATGTGGCTCATGGTCGACGAGGCCCACATCACGACGTTCGCGGTCCATCCTGCCTGGCGCCGCCAGAAGATCGGCGAGCGGCTGCTCCTGGCGTTCCTCGACCTCGCGGTCGACCGCCGTGCCCGGGAGGCCACGCTCGAGGTTCGGCTCTCGAACCTCGCGGCCCGGCGCCTCTACGAGAAGTACGGGTTCCGGCCGGTCGGCCTCCGGCCGCGTTACTACAGCGACGACGGTGAGGATGCGCTGATCATGACCACGGAGCCGCTCGACGATCCGCGCCTTCGGGAGCGGATCGAGCGCCTGCGTGCGGAGCTCGACGTCAGCCCCGCCCCGACCGGTCCGGTCGACGGCGACGACGGGGTTCGAGGGTGAGCGGCCCCCTGACCCTCGCCGTCGAGTCGTCCTGCGACGAGACCGGCATCGCCCTCGTCGAGGGCGGCCGGCGGATCCACGCGAACGTCGTCGCCAGCCAGACGGCGCTCCATGCCGCGACCGGCGGAATCGTCCCCGAGGTCGCGGCCCGGGCGCACATCCGCTGGATCGTGCCGGTCCTCGACGAGGCGCTGGCCGATGCCGGGGCGAAGGTCGCCGACGTCGACGCGGTCGCGGTGACATACGGCCCGGGCCTCGCCGGCTCGCTCCTCGTCGGGATCAACTTCGCCAAGACGCTGGCCTGGGTCCACGACCGGCCGCTCGTCGGCGTGAACCATCTCGAGGGACACCTCTACGCCGCCTGGCTGCTCGACCCGGGTGAAGCGGAACGACACGAGCCGCCGTTCCCGCTCGTCGCACTCATCGTCTCGGGCGGCCACACGTTCCTCGTGGAGATGACCGACCACCTGACCTACCGGCTGCTCGGCGAGACCGTCGACGACGCGGCCGGTGAGGCGTTCGACAAGGTGGGCCGACTGCTCGGGCTCTCCTATCCGGGCGGACCGGCGATCCAGCGGGCGGCAGAAGGTGCGACCCGGCACGACGCCGCGTTTCCGCGGGCCTGGCTCGGCGATTCGTACGATTTCAGCTTCTCCGGGCTCAAGACGGCCGCCCGGCGGACGGTCGAGGCGGCCCGGGCTGCCGAAGGGCTGGCGCCCGACGACCCGGACGCCCGCCTCTCCGAAGCCGCGACGGCCGAGCTAGCCTGGGGCTTCCAGGACTCGGTCGTCGACGTGCTCGCGAGCAAGACGATCCGGGCGGCCCGGGAGCTCGGGGCCCGCTCGATCGTGCTCGGCGGCGGCGTGGCGGCGAATGCCGCGCTGCGGGCGCGGCTGGCCGGCGAGGCCGACGCGCTCGGTGTGCCGCTCGTCGTCCCCCGGCCCGGACTGTGCACCGACAACGGGGCGATGATCGGGGCAGCCGGAGCGCGGCGGTTCGCGGCCGGGGACCTGGCGACGCTCGATCTCGATGCCCGTCCGTCGCTGCCGCTTGCCCGCCGGACGGCCGAGGCGGCGGCCGCCAGGAGCGGCCGATGACCGCGCCGCCCCGCGTCGACCCGGCCGCCGTCCGCCGAACGCTCCGCGCGGCCGGACTGCGGGCGCGTCACGCGCTCTCCCAGAACTTCCTCGCGGACGCCGAGGTGCTCGAGCGGATCCTTGCCGAGGCGGCGCCCTCGCCCGAACGGGCCGTGCTCGAGATCGGTCCGGGGCTTGGCTTCCTGACGCGCGGACTGCTCGATGCCGGCGCGGCGGTTACCGCGGTCGAGCTGGACCGGGGCCTCGCCGCGTTCCTCCGCGACGAGTTCGCCGGCGAGCAGACGGCCGGCCGTCTCCGCATGGTCGAGGGCGACGCGCTCGATCAGGATCTCAATCGCCTCGTGGAACCGCCGTATGACGTCGTCGCCAACCTGCCATACCACATCACGAGTCCGATCCTTCACCGGCTCCTCGGCGAGGCGCCGCGGCCGGAGCGGCTCGTCCTCATGGTCCAGCGCGAGGTCGCCGAGCGGATCGCCGCGCCGCCCGGCAAGCTCAGCTACCTGTCGGTCTTCGTCCAGTACCACGCGCGGGTCCGGATCGCCTTCATCGTCCCGGCGAGCGCCTTCGAGCCGGAGCCGGCCGTCGAGAGCGCGGTGATCGTGGCCGAGCCCTATCCGGACGACGACCGGCTCGAGCATGCCGAGTCGGAGGACGCACTCTGGCGGCTCGTCCAGGCTGCGTTCCGGGAGCGGCGCAAGATGCTCCACAACGTGCTCGCCCGGCAGCTCCCCGTGGAGCCGGCACGCGTCGAGGCCGCGCTCGAAGCGGCCGGCATCGACCCGACCCGGCGGCCCCAGACCGTCGCGGTGGGCGAGTGGCTGGCGCTTCTCGAGGCGCTCGGCGAGATCGGGCCGGACCTGCGCGGCCGCCGCCGATGAGCGCCGGCCCGGATCCGTCCCGACGCCTCGCGCCGGTCGTCCGCCTCGCGCCGGCGAAGCTGAACCTGACGCTGGCCGTCGTCGGGCGGCGCGACGACGGCTATCACGCCCTGCACTCGGTCATGGTCCCGCTGGCCCTCGCCGACCGGCTCAGCGTCGCCCCGATCGCCGCGGCGGACGCGACCGACAGCCTCCACGTGACCGGCTTCGATGCCGGCCCGCCGGAGGGCAACCTGGTGCTGCGGGCGATCGCAGCGGCGCGCCGGGCGTCGGCCCGACCCGGGCTCGCGACGCCCGCCCTTGCCGCACGCCTCGAGAAGCGGATCCCGGTCGCCGCAGGCCTGGCCGGCGGATCCAGCGACGCCGTGGCCGCGCTCGACGCCGCGCTCGAGGCCTGGGGCACGGAGATCGAGCCGCATCGGCGCTACGACGTCGCGCTCGGCCTCGGCAGCGACGTGCCGTTCTTCCTCGCGGGGGGCGCCGCGCTCGTCGAGGGTCGGGGCGAGCGGGTCACGCCGCTTCATGGCGTGCAGGAGCACGGCGACACGCCGACGGACGCCCCGGGGATCCTCCTCGTCACGCCGGCCGTCCCGGCCCACACGGCCGAGGTCTTCGCGGCATGGTCGAACG
>DASTVH010000391.1:0-11611 GCA_035759195.1 Candidatus Limnocylindrales bacterium | reverse complement strand
GGTCCTCGTCGAGCACGAGTGTGCCCTCGACGTCGCCGAACGTCCCTCGGACGGTCGTGACCATCATGTGCTTCGCGGAGAAAAGGATGTCGGTGTGGGAAGGGTCGACCGTCCAGGTCGAGGCGGTCGGCCGGGCGGCGTGGACGCCGGTGTTTGGTCGTGTCGCGGTCGCGGTCGCGGGGCTGGTCATCAGGGTTCGTCGGTTTCCTCCGGTGGCGGGCTCGTCTCCCCCGAGCCCATGTTGTTGCATACGCAACGATACGCCGCAAACCGTTGCGTCGTCAACTATCGATCCGGTATGATGCGGCCATGGCGACGATCTCCCCGGCCGACGGCTCGATCACGGCACGCGACCCGCGACTCGCAACGTGGCGGAACTTCCTCGTCGTCCACGCCCGGCTGCAGCGGATCCTCGACCAGGAGCTGCGGAGCGAACACGACATCTCGCTCGCGGAGTACGACGCCCTGCTCGTGCTCGCGGGTGCCCCGAATCACCGCCTCCGGATGCACCAGTTGGCCGATCAGGTGCTCCTCAGCCGGAGCGGCGTCACGCGCCTGATCGACCGTCTCGTCGCCGACGGCTCCGTGGAGCGTGACCACTGCTCGACCGATGCCCGGGGCGCCGAGGCCGTGTTGACCAGGGCAGGCCTGAGCCGCTTACGCGACGCGTCGGGAACGCATCTGCGGGGCATCGCCCAGCACTTCTTCGAACTCGTCTCCGCAGGGCAGCTCGCCGCCCTCGACGATGTTCTCGACTCGCTCATGGCGGGTCTCGATCCGGCTCGGGCCCAGGAGGATCGTCGAACGGCCTGATGTCCGGCCGGGCGTACGTCGGGACGAGCGGCTTCGCCTACCCGGCCTGGGCGCCACGCTTCTACCCGAGCGGGTTGCGCGGCGATCAGCTCCTGCGCTACTACGCAACGCGCCTCACCGCGTGCGAACTGAACAACACCTACTACCAGCAACCGTCCGGCGCGAAGGTCGACGCCTGGCTCGCGGCGACGCCCGACGATTTCCGCTTCTCGGTCAAGGCCCAGCGCGGCGGCTCGTACCGCTCGCTTCTCGTCGACCCGGTCGCCGGCCTGCCCTGGCTCACCGAGCCGCTGCGCCGCTTCGGCAACCGTCTCGGGACCGTCCTGTTCCGGGTGCCGGACCGGACGGTCCGCGACGATGCGAAGCTCGGCGCGTTCCTCGAGGCGTGGCCCGCGGACCTGCCGCTGACGATCGAGTTCCAGGACCCGAGCTGGCACGTCGACGAGGTGTTCGACGCGCTCGCCCTGCGCGGCGCGGTCGCCTGCGCGACGGACCTGCCCGACGATCCGTCGCCTCCGGCGCTGCGGCGGACCGGCCCGTTCCTCTACCTCCGGCTGCGACGCCATGACTACGAGCCCGCCGACCTGGCTGCCTGGGCGCGCCGGCTCGAGCCGTTCCTGGCCGACGGGCTCGACGCATACGTGTTCTTCCGTCACGACGAGGTCGGCCGGGGCGCCGAGCTCGCAGGCGACCTCCAGGACCTGCTCCGAGGCTAGGCCCGCGACCCCTCCGCGGGCCCGAACACGACGAGGGTCCGGAGCTCGTCGGTGATGTCGTGGAACCGATGGGGCACGCCCGCCGCCACGAAGACGATCGAGCCGGGCCGGACGTCGCGGACCTCGTCGCCGACCGTGATCCGGCCGGCTCCGCCGACGACGTAGTAGGCCTCGTCCTCGGTATGCGGCTGCTGCGGGTCCGAGGCCCCGGCCGCCAGCACGTACAGCCCGAGGCTGAGCTCGGGCACCCGGAGGAACTCGAGGTAGGCCCGCCCGTCTGCCTCGCGGCGGGCCAGCAGGTCGTCGAGCTCGAAGGCGTCCATCGCGTGATCCTCCTTCATGTGACGGCCGTGCAGGCCCGCCTGGCAGGCCCCGCGGCGCAGGCCCGCCGCGCAAGCGAGGATACGCGGGTCAGCGACGCGCCCGGGGGATCGGAGCAGGCGGGATCGGGTCTCACGGGGAACCGCCTGGCCGCCGACGACGTAGGATTCCGCGATGTCTCCCTTCTCCACGCTTCGTCGCGCCCTGCCCGCCGTCGTCGCCGCGATCCTCGTCGCCGCCTGCGGCGGGCCCGGCCAGACCCCCTCCGCAACGTCCGATCCGAGTCGCGCGCCGGCGGCGACGAGCCCCGCCACGCCCGGCGGATCGGCGACCGGCGGTTCACCGATCGCCAGCCCGAGTGCTTCGGCGCCTGCTTCGGCGCCGTTCGACCCGGCCGCCCTGCGCGTCACCCTCGAGCCGGTCGTCGGCGGACTGGAGTCGCCGCTCGGCGTCGTGCACGCCGGCGACGGCAGCCGCCGAACCTTCGTCGTCGAGCAGGCCGGCGTCGTCCGGATCGTCCGTGACGGCAGGCTCGTCGAGCGGCCGTTCCTCGACATCACCGACCGCGTCCGCTCCGGCGGCGAGCGCGGCCTCCTCGGACTCGCGTTCCACCCCGACTTCCCGGCCGATCCGCGCCTCTTCGTCGACTACACCGACGGCGAAGGCCGGACCCAGATCGCCTCGTTCACCATCGACCCGGCCGATCCCGATCGGGCCGACCCGGCCTCGGAGGTGGCGATCCTGACCCAGCCCCAGCCCTACGCCAACCACAACGGCGGCGCCGTGGCATTCGGGCCCGACGGCTACCTCTACATCGCCCTGGGCGACGGCGGCAGCGGTGGAGACCCGCACGGCAACGGCCAGTCCCTCGAGACCGTCCTCGGCAAGATCCTGCGGATCGACGTCTCGCCGAGCGAGGGCGCGGCCGACGCCTTTGCAATCCCGCCCGACAACCCGTTCGTCGGACGGGAAGGGGCCAGCGAGGCGATCTGGCTGCTGGGCCTGCGCAATCCCTGGCGGATGAGCTTCGACCGGGCGACCGGCGATCTCTGGATCGGCGACGTCGGCCAGACCGCGTGGGAGGAGATCGACGTCGCCCGGGCCGGGGTCGGCGGCACGAACTTCGGCTGGAACCGGATGGAGGGCAGCCACTGCTTCCGGCCGCGCAGCGGCTGTGAGGACCCCGCCCTCACCCTGCCCGTCACCGAATACGCCCACGAGGAGGGTGGCTGCACGGTCATCGGTGGCGTGGTGTATCGCGGCGCAGCCCAGCCACGCCTCGCCGGCGGGTACCTCTTCGGCGACTACTGCTCGGGCCTCATCTGGGCGATCGACCCGACGACCGACGGGCCCGTCGCACCGACCCTCGTCGGCGACACCGGGGCGACGCTGAGCTCGTTCGGCGAGGACGAGTCCGGCGAGATCTACGTGACCGACCTGCGGTCGGGCGAGCTGCTGCGGGTGGTCGCGAGCCCGCCCTGAGCCCGGCCGTCAGGCCAGGGCGAAGGTCACCACGACGGACACGACGGCCTCCTGGCGGCCCGATTCGACCGGCGTGTCGGCGGCTGCCTCCGCCTTGAGGGCGAACCCGCGGAGCCCGCCACCGAACGGGACCGGCTCCGGCGGCCCCTGGCCCTCGACGATCGCAACGACGTCGCCGAGCCGTACGCCACCGGCCTCGGCCAGCGTCTCGGCCCGTCGCCGGGCATCCTCGACCGCCGCGCGGCGGGCGCTCGCCTCGGCCGTCGTCCCATCGTCGAGACGGAACTCGAGGCCGTCGAGGCTCGTCGCGCCGGCGCCGAGCCCGGCGTCGATGACGTCCCCGGCCGCCGACAGGTCGCGCACGGTCACCTCGACCGTGTTCGCGACCTGGTAGCCGGTCACGCGCGGACCCCGCTCCGAGGAGTAGTCGGTCACGGGGTTGAGCGACACGAGCGCCGTTCGCAGGTCGCGCCGCTCGACGCCGGCGTTGCCGACGGCGGCGAGGATCGCGCTCATCGTCGCCGCCGCCGTCTCGCGCGCCGCGGCGGCGGACGGGCGGACCACGACCACGCCCAGGCGAACGGTTGCGATGTCGGGCTCCACCGTGACCCGACCTGTGCCGGGGACGGTGATGTGGCGCGTCTCTGGTCCGGTCCGGTCGGCGGACGAGGTGGTCATCGCGCAGCCGATGGTAGCCGCTGATGGGGCGCCGACGCACCATTCGGGCGAGACGTCACGGGAATGCAAGCCCTCCGGCGAACGGATCGGCCGCTCCGTGACGCGGTCCGGGCGAGGATCTCCCGGTGTACGAGCGTGTCAGCCCGGCTCCGGCACGCCTTGAACGTGGGGGGCTTCGGGGAACCGCCAGGCGCCGTCGATCCGCCGCTCTCTACCGCGCCGGCCGGCCGGCGAGGCGTGCGCCCGCGTCCCGCGTCCCGCGCATCCTCGGCATGGCGTTCGTCGCCGTCCTCCTCGTCGTCGCCCTCGTCGTCGGTGCGGCCGGCCTGACCGCGACCGCGGCCGTCGCGGTCCTCTCGAGCGACCTTCCGGACCCCCGGGCTCTGGGGGCGATGACGTTCACCCAGCCGACGATCGTCTACGACCGGACCGGCGAGGTACAGCTCGCGACGTTCCAGCGCGAGAAGCGCCGGGTCATCACATACGAGGAGGTGCCTCGCCTCGTCCTCGACGCGACGACGACGGCCGAGGACCGGACGTTCTGGGACAACGTCGGCTTCGACCCGGCGGCGATCGCCGCCGCGATTGCCGAGAACGCGAGCGGCGACGGCGAACGCGGTGCCTCGACGATCACCCAGCAGCTGGTCCGGGCGCGGCTGCTGCCCGACAGCATCACGTCTCTCGGCTCGAACCGCTATCTCCGCAAGGCGAAGGAGCTGATCCAGGCGACCCGGGTCACCGACGCCTTCCCCGGCGAGGACGGCAAGGAGCAGATCGTCACCGCCTATCTCAACGAGATCTTCTATGGCCACGACGCGTACGGGATCGCAGCCGCCGCGGAGATCTACTTCGGCGTCACCGATCTCAAAGAGTTGACGCCTGCCCAGGCGGCCCTCCTCGCCGGCCTGCCGAAGTCGCCGTCGGTGCTCGACCCGTACCGCTACGCGGTCCCCGACGCCGAGGGCCGGCTCGTCGTCCCGCGGACCGCGCCACCGGTCACCCGCCGCGACTGGATCCTCCAGAACCTGTCGACGTCACGCTGGACGAAGCTCACGAAGCGCGAGCTCCAGCGGGCGCTCGACGAGCCGGTCGTCCTCATCGGCGACCGTCCGCTCGCGTACAAGGCCCCGCACTTCACGTGGCAGGTCCGGCGCCAGCTCGAGGCGATCATCGGCGACGGGGAGCCGATCGAGACCGGCGGCTACCGGGTGACGACGACGCTCGACTGGAACGCCCAGGCGCTCGCGGAGCGCTGGCTGGCGGCGGCGGCGATCGGCCCGAACCTCAAGGCGCGCGACTCCAAGCGGCTCCTCGACGGCCTGGAGATCCCCGCATCGGACCGGGAGTGGATCAACGCCCTCCGGGGCAAGGACCTCCACAACGGATCGCTCGTGACGATCGACTACAAGTCCGGCGATGTTCTGGCCTACGCCGGGAGCGCCGGCTATTACAGCGAGAGCCTCGCCAGCCCCAGGTTCGACCCGAAGTACGACGCGGCCGGCGACGGAGCCCGCCAGCCCGGCTCGGCATTCAAGCCCATCGTCTACGCAACCGCCTTCGACGCCCACCGGCTGACGGCGGGCAGCCTGCTCCTCGACATCACGACCGAATTCGGCAAGGACTGGGCGCCGCGCGACGCCGACCAGCTCGACCGGGGTCCCGTTCTCGTCCGGCGCGCCCTCCAGTACTCGCTCAACATCCCCGCGATCCGGGCCCTCGAGCGCGTCGGCAACGAGGCAGTCGCCGATCGGGCCGAGGCGTTCGGGATCCGCTTCACGGGCGGCCGCGAGGCGTTCCTCCAGGCCGGGCTCGCCGGGGCGATCGGGACGGTCGAGGTCCGCCCGCTCGACCTGACGTCGGCGTTCGGGACGATCGCCAACTGGGGCCAGCGCCTGCCGCCCCGGATGATCCTCGAGGTCCGCGACGCGAGCGGCGAGATCGTCTGGCAGGCGCCCGATCCGGAGCCGACGCAGGTCGTCTCGCAGGCGGCCGCGTTCCTCGTGACCGACATCCTCGTGGGCAACACCGATCCGCGCCAGAACCCGATCTGGGCCGAGAAGCTCCAGCTCCGCAACGGCCCGAACGGCGAGTATCGCCCGGCGGCCGTGAAGACCGGAACGGCGAACGACGCGCGCGACCTCGCGACGTACGGCTACCTGCCCGTACCCGAGGACCACCCCAACCAACCCTCGTATGCGGTCGGGATCTGGATGGGCAACAGCGACCACTCGATGCCACGGCACGAGAAACCCGCGACCTCCCTGACCGCAGCGGCGCCGCTCTGGCGGGCGTACGTCCGCGACCTCACCGCCGGAATGCCGGTCGCTCAGTTCGCCCGGCCGAAAGGCCTCGAACGTGCCGAGATCGACGCCTGGTCGGGCGGCCGGCCCGGTAGCTGGACGCGCGAGAAGGTCGAGGACTGGTTCATCGCCGGTACGCAGCCCGGCACCGGCGGCGCGGTCGATCCCGACGGCCTGCTCTACAGCCGGGCGTGCGGCGGCTGGCGGGTCGATCCCCTCAAGGCGGAGCTCGGACCCAGGTCGTGGGACCGGGACGTCGCCGACTGGCTCGCCCGCGCTCGCCGCGGCGTCGGCGTCGAGGGCCGTCACGACAGCCGGACCGCCTACTTCTGGGGTGAGCGGTCCTGGGGTGGCAGCCTGATCGGGGCGTGCCCGCGGCCCAAGCCCAAGGCCGAACCGCCCGACAAGGGCGACAAGCCCGCGGAGGAGAAGCCGCCGAAGGACGACAAACCGAAACCCAGCCCGCCGGGCGGCGACTCCGCGGCTATCCTGCCCTGACCGATGACCGGCATCACGCCGTGGATCACCCGCGGGGCCGGGTTGGCCCTGGGGGCCAGCCTGGTGATCGGCGCGCTCGCCGCGGCCTGGGCCGCCGGGAGCGTCCTGCTCCTGATCTTCATCGCGGTGATCCTGGCGTCGGGGCTGCAGCCGATCGTCGCCTGGATCCGGACCCACGTCCCGATCGGGCGAGGCGCGGCGATCCTCGTGGTCTACGGCGTCTTCCTCCTCGTCGTCGTCGGGATGGCGGTCGTCATCCTGCCGGCCGCGGTGGGCCAGCTGGAACGCGTGATCGCCTCCCTCCCGCCCTTCTTCGACCAGGCCCGGCAGTGGGCCGCCGAGATCCGGCCGGTAGCCCTTTCGGACGCGATGACGAAGGTTATCGATGCGGCCGCCCGCGCGATCCTGCCGAGCGATCCCTCACCCGACGGCGAGGTCGTCGTCCAGGTCGGGATCGGCGTTGTCGGCGCGATCATCTCCGTCCTCACGGTCCTGACCGTCGTGTACTTCTGGCTCACCGAACATGCCCGGCTCCAGCGGTACGCCCTCGCGTTCATCCCGCAGCACCGCCGGGCGCGCGCCCGCGACGTGTGGAACCAGGCCGAGACGCGTCTCGGGATGTGGGTCCGGGGCCAGCTGATCCTCATGGGCGCGATCGGCGTCGCGACCGGAATCGCCTACACGGTGCTCGGCGTCCCGGCGGCCGTCCTGCTCGGTCTTGCCGCCGCCATCGCCGAGGCGATCCCGATCGTGGGCCCGCTCCTCGGGGCGATCCCGGCGGTCCTCGTCGCCGCCACCGTCTCGCCGGAGCTGGCGGTCACGGTCGCGGTCGTCTACGCGGTCCTCCAGTTCGTCGAAGGGAACGTGCTCGTCCCGATCGTCATGCGCAACACGGTCGGCATCTCGCCGTTCCTCGTCATCTTCAGCGTCCTTGCCGGTGCCGCGGCGGGCGGGTTCGTCGGCGCACTCCTGGCCGTGCCGATCGCCGCCACCGCCGAGATCCTGCTCGAGGGACTGCAGGCCCGGGAGGTGCCGGTCGCCCAGGATCCCACGGCGGGCGAGTCGACTGCCGCCGCGGCGGCCGACGCCTCGGCGAGCAACGCACCGGGCGACCCGGACGTCCAGCTGGGGGACGTCGTCGCCGACGGCGGCGCTCCGCCGAGGTGACCGCGCGGCGATCCTGTAATGCGACTGCAAGCCCCGGTCGGGCAGGCGTCGGCGCTACGTTACTCGGCGGATGCGCTACTGAAACGGGCCGTTCTCACCGCGGTCCTTCCTTGTTATGAGGGGCGCACGTGGTCGAACACCTGTCGGAGCGTCTTGCCCCGGCGGCGATGACGGGGCGACTGGACGAGATCCTCGACGCCATCGATTCCGGGGTCACGGTCCAGGACGAAGATCTTCGGGTCGTCTACGCCAACCACACGGCGGCGATCCTGAGCGGCTGGTCGTCCGCCGAGGAGATGCTGTCGGCCACGGGTGAGGAGACACTCGAGCGGTTCGACCTGATCGACGAACGCGGCGCGAGGTTGCCCTACTCCGCGCTGCCCGGCCGGCGCGTGCTCGCCGGCGAGGAACCTCTGCCGCTGATCGTGGGCTTCCGCAACAAGGCGACCGGGGAGGAGCGCTGGTCGATGGTCCGGGCGGCCGCCGTGGGGCCCGACGCCGACGGCCGGCGGTACGCGGTCACGACCTTCAACGATCTGACCGAGCAGATTCGGGCCGAGCGGGCCAGCCAGGAGAGCGAGCGGCGGTACCGCGAGATCGTCGAGGCGCTCCCCGTCGTCGCCTGGTTCACCGATCCCGACGGGTCGATTCTGGTCGCGAACGGCCGCTGGTTCGAGTACGCCGGCGTCGCGGCGACCGGGCCCTGGGAACGGTCCGGTCCGATCCATCCCGACGATCGGCCGGCGGTCGAGGCCCAGTGGGCGGCCGCCCGGAGCTCGGGCGAGCCGATCGAGGCGACGCTCCGCGTCCGGCGCCACGACGGCCAGGATCGCTGGCACCTCGTCCGGGTCGTCCCGTCTCGCGGCGACGACGGCGCCCTGCACGGCTGGATCGGGACCGCGACCGACATCGACGAGGAGCGGCGGGCATCGATCGCGCTCGTCGACAGTGAGCGGCTGTTCCGCGACCTGACCGACAACGCCCCGATGCTCGTCTGGATGGCGGCGGCCGACGGCAGCCGCGTGTTCTTCAACCAGGGCTGGCTCGACTACACCGGCCGGGCACCCGCCGAGGAGGCGGGCGACGGCTGGACTGCGGGGCTCCACCCGGGAGACGCCGAGCGTTACCGCACCGTCTACCGCGACGCCATCGAGCGGGCGGCTCGATTCGAGGTCGAGTACCGGCTTCGCCGCCACGACGGCGCCGAGCGATGGCATCTCGAGATCGGCGTCCCGCGGCGGGGTCCGACGGGCGAGTTCAGCGGCTTCATCGGCTCGGCGATCGACATCGAGGAACGCCGCCGAGCCGCCGACAGCGCCCGGCTCATGGCGGACGCCGGGCTTCGCCTCGATCAGGTCCGCGACCTGGAATCGACGGTTGCCGCCGCTGCCGCGGTGCCCGTCCCCGCGGTGGCCGACTGGTGCCTGATCGACCTCGTGCAGCCGGACGGCTCGCTGCGCCGCGTCGCCGCCGTCGCCGAGGATCCGGCGACCCAGGCCGTCGTCGCACGATTCGTCGAGTTTCCGACTCCGCCGGGCTCGCCGCGGCCGGCCGCGCGCGTCGTCGCCGAGCAGCGGCCGATCCTCATCGAGGATCTTCAGACGCCCGGCACGATCGAGGCATACACGGACCATGTCGACGCGCTGGCCGACCTGATCCGTCGGACCGAGGCACGGAGCGCCGTGATCCAGCCGCTCATCGCTCGGGGCGCGACCATCGGGGCGATGTTCTTCGTGGTCGGGCCGGCTCGCGTCTACGGCCCGGCCGACGTCGAGATCACCGGCGAGCTTGCCGGCAGGATCGCGCTCGCGATCTCGAACGCCCAGATCAACGAGGCCGAGGAGCAGGCACGACGCGCCGCGGAAGCGGCGGCGGAGCGCATCGAGCGGCTTCAGCGGGTGACCCGCGGGCTTGCCGGCGCGTCGACGCGCGATGGCGTCGTCGACCTCGTCGTCCGGGAGGGCCGGGCCGCCCTCGGAGCGTCGGGTGCCGTCGTGGTCATCTACCAGGAAGATCGGCTCGTCGTCGTCAAGGGCGACGGCTACGAGCCGAGCGTCCTCGAGGCGTACGCCTCGATCCCGGCGGATTCCACGCTGCCGCTGGCGACGGCGGCCCGCGAGACGCGGGCCGTCTGGATCGGCGACATTCACGCCCAGTTCGACGTCGACGAGACGACGCGCGGCATCATCGACCGCTCGCCGAACCGGTCGGCCTGCGCCGTGCCGCTCGTCGCGGACGGGGTGACGTTCGGGGCGATCGGGCTCTCGTTCGGTGAATCCCAGGACTTCGACGAGGACGAGCGAGCACTCATCGGTGCCTACGCCGACCTCTGCGCCCAGGCGCTCGCCCGCGTCGCCCTGACTGCAATTCGCGAGCGCCTCGTGAGCGACCTCGAGGCCGAGCGGGCCCGCCTCTCCACGCTGATCCAGCAGCTCCCCGAGGGGCTCATGTTCGCCGAGGCGCCGAGCGGCCGGATCATCCTGACGAACGACCGGCTCGAGGAGATCCTCGGCATCGACCGGAGCGCGCTCCACCACATCGCCGGCGGGGAGGCGTACCGCGGCTTCGATCCCGAGGGCCGCGAGCTGAGACCCGAGGATTGGCCTCTGGCTCGCGCCGTTCGCGGGGAGACGGTCGAGTACGCCGAGCTGGAGATCCTCCGCCAGGACGGATCGCGCGGATGGATCGCGAAGCGGGCGCGCCCCGTGCGCGATCGGGAGGGACGGGTCATCGCCGGCGTCGCGACCGTCATCGACATCTCCGAGGCGCGCCGGGCCCACGAGGCGCGCCAGTTCCTGGCCAACGCGACCGAGGTCCTCGGCTCGTCCCTGGACTACGAGGAGACGATCCGCCGGGCCGCCGACCTGGCCGTTCCGGCGATCGCCGACTGGTGTGCGATCGACATCCTCGACGAGAACGGCGTGGCGCGCCGCATCGCCGTCGCCCACACCGATCCCGAGAAGGTCGCGCTCGCCCACCGGCTCCACGAGGAGTACCCGCCCGATCCCGACACAAGCCGCGGCGCCGCCGCCGTCATCCGGACCGGCAAACCCGACATGGTCGAGGAGATCACAGACGAGATGCTCGTCGCGGGCGCCCGGAGCCCCGAGCACCTCGACCTCCTGCGACGGCTTGCCCTGCGCTCCTATGTCTGCGTGCCGGTGGTCGCCGCGGGCGAGACCCTCGGAGCAATCACGTTCGCCGCCGCAGAATCGAACCGGCGCTACGGGCCCGACGACCTGATCGTCGCCGAGAGCCTCGCTGCGCGTGCCGCCTCGGCGGTCTGGAACGCCCGCCTCTTCCGGGAAGCGGTCCGCTACAAACGGATCCTCGACGCGACGCTCGACGCGGTCATCATGTTCGACCCGGTCAGCCTCCGGATCTCGTACGCCAACCGCGGTGCCACCGACCAGCTCGGGTATCCGCTCGAGGACCTCATCGGGGCGGAGGCGACGCTGCTGGTCGACGAGCTCGACGCGATCGGGGTCCGGGGGCTCGTGGCGCCCCTCGTGAGCGGCGACCTGGACGCCCGGACGGCGACGGTCTCGTTTCGCCACCGCGACGGCCAGCGGATCCCGGTCGAGGTCCTCCTCCAGCACATCACGCCGCCCGGCGAGCCGGCTCGCATCGTCGCGG
>DASTVH010000390.1:0-2099 GCA_035759195.1 Candidatus Limnocylindrales bacterium | reverse complement strand
ACGGCGGCTTCGATCGGCCGGCCCGACTCCAGGTAATAGTGCCGGGCGAGGGTCGCGGTCTCGACCGACGCGGGCATGTCGTCGATCGCGAACGCCGCGACGCTGTAGGCGTCGTACAGCTCGGCCAGCTCGATCGTGCTGAGTCCGTCGGGCAGGTTGGCGACGGCGCGCCCGTAGAGCTCGAAAGCCTCGCGGCGGCTCGAGATCGCGCTCGCCCCACGGGCCCCGGCGACGGCCGTGCGATACGCCTGGGCGCGAAGCCCGGCCCGCTCGAAGTGGAGCGAGGTATGGATCTCGGTCGCGCCGATCAGCGTCGTCCCGAATTCGGCCGCCTGGGCATGGAGCCGGCGCAGCTGAGCGGGCGGCAGCTGGCCGTAGATCGCATCTCGGAGGAGCTGATGGCGGAAGTCGTAGTAGCCCTGGTCGACGTACTGGAACGGGTACAGGATCGCGGCCTCGACGAGCTCCTCCATCGCCCCCTCGAGCTCCAGCAGCGGCCGATCGAGCATCCCCGCGACGACGTCGGGCAGGAAGCAGCGCCCGATCACCGCGCCGGCGCGCGCGACGTCCCTCGCCTCGGGCGAGAGCCGGGCGACTCGAGCGAGCACCGCGTCCTCGATCGTGTCGGGAACCTGCGCCTCGCGGATCCGGCGGCCGTCGAGACGGGAATCGTCAGGGAGCGCCCCGAGGAGCTCCTCGATGTGGAGCGGGATCCCGTTCGTCCGCTCGAAGACCGCGGCAACGACGTCACGCGGCGCCGGCAGGCCGGTCCCCAGGAGCAGCGTCGTCGCAACCGCCGTCTCGTCGAGCGTCAACGGCTCCAGACTGACCTCCTCGGCAAGCCGCTGGCTCAGCAGCCGCGACCGCCACTCCCGCAGCGACGAGCCGGCCGCGAGGTCGTCGAGCCGGTACAGGGCGAGCAGGAGCAGCGGGCGGTCGCCGCGGCGCCGGGCCACCTCGCCGATGATCTCGAGGCTCATCTCGTCGGTCCACTGGAGATCCTCGAACGCGAGCAGCGTCGGCCGGTCGACGGCGTCGACGATCCGGTCGGCCGTCTCGACGACGAGCGTCCGCCGGCGGCCGAGGGCGTCGCCCCGCGCCCCACCCTCGATCGCGAGGAGATCCTCGCCGAGCGACCCCCAGTCCGCCTCGGCTCGGATCGTGCGCGCCAGCTCCATGATCGAGGCGAGCGGAACGTTGCGATCCTGTGGCGCGACCGACCCGCATTCGAGGCGCAGCCCGGCGGCCTCCGCCTTGCGGTAGATCGCTCGGGCCAGCCGGGTCTTGCCGATCCCGGCGGGACCGGCGAGGAGAAGCGTCCGGCCCTCGCCGCGCAGGGCCTCGCCGATCCACCGCTCTGCGCTCGCGAGCAGTTCGTCCCGGCCGACGATGATCGGGCATACGACCGACCCGATGCGGTTCATTCGGCGAGTGTACGCTCGGCCGTCTCCGTGACATCGGTCGATCGACCGATGACGTCGCCCCGGCGCACCGATCGTGCCACACGCCTGCGACGCTTCGGGCCCGCGCTGCGCGGCCGGCCTGCCGCCCCGCCCCCGCCCCCGCCCGGGCCTCCGCGATGTTGTCGGCGAAACAACAAGCGCCGGACGGTGGCCGGCCGACGAGCGTTGCTCCGACGGCTGTTGCGCCAAGGACCACATCGGTCGGCGGACAAGCCCCGGCGCGTCGCACCCATCGAGCCCGTCGTCGCCTGTTGTCCCTCCGTCAACAGGGGCGCGACGTCCAACAGGGGCGCGACGTCGGCGCGCGCGTTACCATCGGCCGACGACCGCGAGAGGGACCGGATGCTCAGTCTCGACACGATCCAGGAAGCCCCGAAGGCGCTCCTCCATGACCACCTCGACGGGGGGCTCCGACCGGCGACGATGATCGACCTGGCGGCCGAGTACGGCTACGGCGGGCTCCCGACGACCGACCCCGACGAGCTCGCGGCGTGGGTCCGCCGCGGCGCCGACCGCAAGTCGCTCGAGCTCTACCTCGAGACGTTCGTCCACACGGTCGCCGTCCTCCAGGAGCGCGACGCGATCATCCGGGTCGCGGCCGAATGCGCCGAGGACCTCGCCGCCGACGGCGTCGTC
>DASTVH010000389.1:0-2108 GCA_035759195.1 Candidatus Limnocylindrales bacterium | reverse complement strand
CGAGCACGTACGACCTTGAGTTCGGGATCCCGAGGCGTCGATCGACGGACCGCACACGCTCAGCTGTGAGGAAACGAGCTCCCTCCTCGATCAGGCCGATGCACGCGTGAACCCTGCGTAGTCGAGATAAGGCGAGGGGCTCCTGCGGCCGTCCAGGCGGCCCGGCCGCAGCCACTGCCGGCGACGCGAGCGAGGATCGATCAGCGCGAGGGCGCGGCCTCGCCCCGGCGGGTGCCCGGAGGCGACGCAATCGGCCAGCCTCGCCGCCCGCTGCCGATCACTCGGTCCTTCGCGTGACATCACCGTGACCGCGATCAGCCACCTGGCTCGCATTCACACACTTGAACGTGGTCTCCGCGAAAGCACGCAGTGCGGGTCGGTTGTTGGCCGCCTCCACGCTCACTTGTGCGAAGCCGACCCCCGTGGGCACTTGGCCGGGAATCGGAGGCCGGGGGCCCAGGACGATCCGCAGCGTCGAGGAGAGCCGCGGGCACTCCCTATACTCGGGGCCATGCTGAGCGGCGCGGCGGCGGGCTACTTCGGCGAGACGGCGCCCCGGATCCTGCTCGTCGACGACGATCCGAACCAGCTCGTCCTGCTGGCCGACCAGCTCCGCGCAGACGGCTACCAGGTCCAGACTGCGCGCGACGGCGACGAGGCCCTGCGACGGCTTCGGGCCGCCTGGCCGGACCTCCTGATCATCGACATGATGATGCCCCGGATGGACGGGTTGACCCTGGCCCGTGAGGTCAAGGGCCAGGCCGATCTGCCGATCATCGTCCTCTCGGCGATCGACGCGGGTGACTCAAAGGCGGACCTCCTCGAGGAGGTCGCCGAGGACTACGTCACCAAGCCCTATCACTATCCGGAGCTGCGGGCCCGCATCAACCGGATCCTCCGCCGGCTCGGCGACAAGGTCCCGCGCCAGAGCCTCGTCCTCGGGCCCGACCTGACGCTCGACCTCCATCGTCGCGAGGCGACCGTTGCCTCGAACCGGGTCCAGCTGACCCCGACCGAATCCCGGCTGCTCTACGCACTCGCCGCGAACCTCGGCAAGACCGTGACGACCGAAACGCTCCTGGCCCGCGGCTGGGCCGAGACGGAGGACGCCGATCCGTCCTACGTCTGGGTCACGATGCGCCGCCTCCGCCAGAAGGTGGAGGTCGACCCCAACCGACCGGTGCACCTCCTGACCGTCCGCGGCGTCGGCTACCGGCTGGTAGCCTCGGACGGGCCGGGCGGATGATCGACGAGCGACCGCCCGAGCCCGATCCGGGCGGCTCCCGAGGCGACGGCGCCGCGGCCGCCGCAGCCTCCGCGGACCGGGAGTCGGCGACCGACGCGCCGCCCGCGCCCGCCCGCGTATCCGACACCGACCTCGACTACCCCCTCGACGACGAGCCGCGCGAGGAGGGGCTCGGGCTCGGCCTGTCGCTCTCGTTCCGGTCGCGCCTGACGATCGGTCTCGTCGCGGCCGCCGTCCTGCCGCTCGCGGGCTTCGGCATCGTCGTCCTCCTTGCCGGCGACCAGATCGGCCCGAGCGGGACGATCGAGCGAATCCTGCTCTTCGCGATCATCACGGCCGCCGTCGTCGGCGTACTCCTCGCCTACCTCCTCGCGGCCGACCTCATCGGCCCGTTGCGGGCGATCGCCGCCGCCGTCGACCGCGTCTCGGCCGGCGACCTCTCGACGCCGATCGAGGTTCCCGGCGAGGACGAGCTCGCCCGCCTCGCCGACAGCCACAACCGGCTGGCGGCCACGCTCGAGCGGCGCAACCACGAGCTCGGCCAGATCCTCGTCGCGATCGAGAGCGCGTCGCCCCGCGACGGCGTCGACTTTCTCGCCGGCAAGGCAGCGTCGGACGCCCGGGCGGCATTTGGCATGATCGACTGCAGCGTCCTCCTCGTCGACCCGATCCGCGTGCCCCTCGAGGAGCGCGTGCCGGGCGAGGCGCTGCCGGTTCGCGCGGTATTGCGGGCAGGCGACGAGGACCTCGGGGTGCTCGTCGGCCACCTGCCCGCCACCCGCGGCTGGGAGCGCGCCGACCAGGACCTCCTCGAACTGTTCGCCAGCGAGATCGCGGTCGCGATCCGGAACGCCCAGCTCTT